>JAITAY010000012.1 GCA_031283915.1 Tannerella sp. | reverse complement strand
GCGAAAGCTCAAAAGATTACAAAGAAAGACACCGTTTTCCTCATCGGCCATGCACACATGGACATGAACTGGTTGTGGACAACGTCGGAAACCATGAAAATGGCTCAGGACAATCTCCGTCAGGCTGTTGCTTTTATGGAAGAATTTCCCGGCTATACGATGCTGCAAAGTCAGGCTGCCGTATACCGGTTTGTAGAACTGACCGACCCAAAGGTTTTTGAACTGGTCAGGAAATATGTTGCGGAAGGGCGTTTCGAACCGGTCGGCGGCATGTGGACGGAGGGCGACACCAATCTGTCGTCGGGAGAGGCGCTTTGCCGTTCTTTTCTGCTGGCTCAACGCTACTTCGGGCAGCATTTCGGACGTACCGCGCGCGTAGGCTGGCTACCGGATAATTTCGGGCATATCGCCCAACTGCCGCAACTGCTCAAACTGGCGGGCATGAACTATTTTTATCACATGCGTTGCAGTCCTTTTGAGGGGTCTTACTGGTGGATTGGCCCGGATTCGACGAAAATCCTGTGTTATACGGATGAAAATTATAATGGAACGGTACACGACAAGCTGAAAGACGGATTTGCCGTTTTTGCTCCCGGCAAGCATCTTTTGTTTCAGAGCGTAGGAGAGGGCGACCACGGCGGAGGGCCTTCGCGGGCTGACATTCATAAAGCGCAAGAACTGGACAGGATGAAGGGAGAACCGGCATTTAAATTTGCCACGTCGGAACATTTTTTCAAACGTATGGAAAATGAAATGGACGGACGACCGACGCATCGCGGAGAAATGCAATTCATTTTCGAAGGATGCTATACGACCGTCCATGATACAAAAGAAGGGAACCGCAACGCCGAAAATACGCTCTACAGCGCCGAAATGCTCAACAGCCTCCGCTGGCTGCAGGGCGACAGGTATCCTGCCGACGACTTTCGCGAATTGTGGAGAACGGTTACTTTCAATGAATTTCATGACATATTGCCGGGGTCGGCGATTTATGAAGCAAACAAGGAAGCTCACGCGCGTTACATGGACGTTCGGTGGAAAGCCGAAGCATTGCGCCGGGAGGCATTCCTGAATCTGGCCGATGAGATAAAATATCAGTCGGGGTACGGACAGCCTGTTGTAGCGTTCAACTATCAACCCCTGTCGCATAAGAAAATTGTTGAAGCTGTGGTATACTCCTACGAATGTCCCGTCAGCGTCGAACAAAATCACTGGGGAGATTTCTACGGCGCGAAAAACATCCGTCCTGTGGATAAAGGGCAAGGCAACGTTGCAACGGCGCTTGTCCGCGACGGCAACGGGAAAACATATCCGGCACAGATCGTCTGGTCGAAAAAGACGCCCCCGCTATGGGAATCGAAAGTACGCTTCATTGTCGACGATTTACCCGCAGGCGGGTACCGGGTGTTTTATGTGGACGTCAATAAAACAGGCGAATACAACGACGCTATCCCGTTCGACGGCAGCACATTCGAGACCGACTTCTACAACGTCCGCTTCGATATGCAGACCGGGGGAATCGTCAGCCTGCTTGATAAGCGCACCGGCAAGGAATATGTCCGCACGGGCGAAGAATTGAACAAGCTGAAGATTTCTCTCGAAGACAAACACGGGGAGATGAAATCGTGGTGGCTCAACAGGATTCGGAAAGAGGAATTTGTGACCGGTGTGAAAAGCGTCCGCATTATTGAAAACGGCCCCGTACGCGCCTGCATCGAGGCGGTCAAGGCTTGGGGCAGGTCGCAGTTTATCATCCGGACATACGTCTACCGTTCGCATCCGCGCATTGAATATGAGATGGAAACGCACTGGCTCGAAACAGGCAGCGATTCGACCGATGCGCCGATGCTTCGCGCCGTGTTCCCTCTTTCCCTGCAAAGTCCGCATTTTATATGCCATACGCCTTTTTATGCGGCAGACAGAACTCAAACACGTTCTTTCGGCGAACATAACGGCAGCGCCGAACATGGCCGCGAATTGAATGACGGCCAGGAAGTACCCGCCCAGAAATGGGTGGATCTGAGCGACGGAACGACGGGAATAGCGTTACTGAATGCATCTAAATACGGCCATTCGTACAAAGACGGCGACCTTCGCCTCACACTGATGCGCTCGGCGGGCAATCCCGATATTTATCCCAATCTCGGAAAATTCATCATCCGATACGCACTCTATCCGCACAAAGGCAATCCGACAAACGAAATATGGGCTGAAGGCGAAGACTTCAATGTCCCTGTTTATGCCGCCGAACCGCCCTCCCTGTCGCTTGGCGGACGCGATGCGACGAGACCGGAAGAAGCCTCTTTCGTTGCCGTCGCGCCCGTCAATGTCGCGCTTTCCGGAATGAAACAGTCGGAGAATGGCGATGAACTGATTGTCAGATTATATGAAACGGAAGGAAAAGCAACGACAGCAACCGTCAATATGCCGATGCTCGGCGACGGTATCGTTCGCAAACTTAACCTGATGGAATATCCGCTTGACGGCGCAGATAAGCCCGAATTGCGGAACGGACGGTTGACGGTCGCACTCAAACCGCATGAAATAGCGACTGTAGGCATTAAAGTGAAATAAACCGGTAAACGAGGGTTACGAAATCGGCCCCTGTCGATTTCGTAACCCTTAATATGAACAAATATGAATGATAAGATTATTTCAAAACGGGAACTGTTGCGTTATGTGGGCGACTGCAACCAGTTGTTCGGCATCAGGCCTTACACGATGACAGGAGGCCGCGCCAACGGCGTCCGCGCTTTCGACGTCCGTAACGGTTCAGGGCTTGAATTTACCGTCCTGCAAGACCGCTGCCTTGATATTTCCGCCTTATCGTTTAAGGGCGTTAATTGCAGCTATCTGAGCAAGGCCGGCATCGTTTCGCCATACTACTACGAAAAGGACGGGAACGGCTTCCTGCGCAATTTTTATTCAGGCATGTTGACAACATGCGGTTTGCGTAATGTAGGGCCTCCGTGCGTTGATGGCGGCGAAACGTTTACGCAGCACGGTCGCATATCCAACATTGCCGCCGAGAATGTCGGCGCCTGCATCGGAATGGGCGCTAATCCGCCTGTAACGGACGCTGGCGGTACGGAAGCAAAATATAAAGATTCCGATACCGGCGACAATCCGGCGACAATGACGATCAGCGGGACGATGCGCGAAGCTTGCGTCTTCGGAGAAAACCTGCTCCTGCATCGCAACATTATTTGCCGGCAGGGCGAAAACCGAATCCTGATTTATACTGCGGTCGAGAACGCCGGTTTCCGCCGTGAAGCGCTGATGCTTCTCTTCCATTTCAACATCGGCTATCCCCTGCTCGACGAAAATGCGTATCTTGTCGTTCCTTCGACAACGACAACGCCTCGCGACGCCGAAGCGGAGGCTGGAATAGAGACGTGGAACCGCTGCCGGAAGCCTGCCTCTGACTATCGCGAACAGGTCTTTTACCACGATTTGAAGGCCGATAACAAAGGAAATACCTCCGTAGCCCTGATAAATAAAACGTTGAACATGGGACTTGCTTTACATTTCAACAGGAACCAGTTGTCTTATTTCACCCAGTGGAAGCAGATGGGCGAAGGAGAATATGTGATGGGAATGGAACCTTGCAACTGTTTCGTCGATGGACGGACAGCCCCGCGCAACAAAAATGTTATCGACTGTCTTGAGCCGGGGGAAACACGCAATTTCGACATTGTGATCGAATTACTGGACGGAATCGATGAAATCCGACATTTTGAAAATCAATGGAAAAACAATGAATTATCCAAATTATAAATTTATACGATGCATTACTATGAATACAAAAAATGATTATTCACTCTCAAAAGTCATGCCCGTCCTTTTCGGCTTCTTTATCATGGGAGTTGTCGATCTGACGGGTACGGCTATCAACTATGTTAAAGTTGATTTCGAATTAAACGACACGATGGCCAATTTGCTTTCTCTTTCCTGCTTTTTATGGTTTCTCGTGCTGTCGATCCCTACCGGCATCCTGATGAACCGTATCGGCCGGAAAAACACGGTACTGGTAAGTTTTATATTTACGATAACAGGATTACTGCTGCCTTTTTTGACCTATAGTTTCGTTTCGAGTATCGTTGCCTTCACTTTGATAGGTATCGGAAATACGATCATCCAGGTAGCATTGAATCCTTTGGTATCGAACGTTGTCTCGAAAGAAAAACTGACGGGTTCGCTTACGATGGGACAGTTCATCAAAGCCCTTGCCTCGTGGTTAGGCCCGAACGTCGCCGCATGGATGGCCGCCGCCACCCTGGGCTGGAAATATGTTTTCCCCATATTCGCCGCAATAACTCTCCTGGCTGCTTTGTGGCTTTGGATTACACACATTAATGAAGAAGAAAGTAAAAAAAATACAGCGTCTTTCCTTGCCACATTTTCTTTGCTGAAAGACACTAAAATACTGCTGTTCTTTATCGGAATACTGATACTGGTAGGCGTCGATGTGGGAATTAATGCCACCCTGCCGAAATATATCATGGAGAAATGCCCCGAAGTGACGTCCGTTTCGGAAGCCGACCAGATGAAAAGTTATTTCTATTTCATCGTCCGCGCCATCGGAGCATTTATCGGGGGCATACTGCTGATGAAAATACCTGAACGCAGGTTCTATGCCGTAAGTGTATTTCTTTCGTTTGCAGGATTGATATTGATCCTTTTCTGCAATTCCCTGTGGAGCATCCTGGCCTGCGTGGTTATCATCGCTCTGGGATATTCCAACCTGTTTGCCGTTATTTTCTCCAAAGCGCTGAAGCATATTCCCGAAAAGGCAAATGAAGTATCGTCATTGCTTATTGTTGGGGTTTCGGGGGGGATAACAGCATTGTTGCTCGGCGTTGTGTCGGATATATTCGGCACACAGTGGGCGGCGGTTTCGATTCTTGCGCTGATGTGGCTTTACATCGTATTTCTGACTAAACATATAACATAGCTTTATCATAAAATTTAAAAAAAAATGAAACGCAGTGAAATTAATCAAATCATCAGGAAGGCCGAATCATTTATGGCTTCCAAACAGTTTATCCTCCCGCCATGGGCATACTGGAGCGTAGAGGACTGGAAAAACAATCGTACGGCAGCTGCCGAAGTCATCGACAATATGCTCGGATGGGACATCACCGACTTCGGGTCGGGCGATTTCTTCCGGCGCGGGCTGTTCCTCTTTACGCTCCGAAACGGGAAATACAAGGTGGACAAAAAACCGTATGCCGAGAAAATTATGATAGTGGAAGAGAATCAGGAAACGCCGATGCACTATCACTGGTCGAAAATGGAAGACATTATCTGCCGAGGCGGCGGCAACCTTGTTATCGAACTGTACAACTCGACGCCGGATAACAAATTCGATGCAACGCCGGTCGTCGTCAAAGTGGACGGCATCGTAAGGAGCGTCGAGCCGGGCGGGAACGTCATCCTGACGCCGGGCGAAAGCATCTGTCTCGAACAGGGCGTTTATCACCGTTTTTACGGAGAAGAAGGCAAAGGCACAGTGCTGGCAGGCGAAGTCAGCGCAGTGAACGACGATGCTAACGACAACCGCTTCTTCGACCCCGTCGGACGCTTTCCCGTCATCGACGAAGACGAACAGCCGCTTCATCTCCTTGTTTCCGATTATCAATATTTCCTGTGAACAATGAGTGGGAAAATTACAGTATCGGGCGTCGGCTGTTGCCTGGTCGACCGGCTTTATAATAACATATCATTCGACACGGAGGCCTTCGCACGCTTCCTGACCCGCACCGCAGGCGACGGAGGGCTGACGCCCGGCCGGCTTGTCTTCAAGGAGGAATTTGACCGCTTTGCAGGCGTGGATTTCCTGCAGACATTACCCCGACTGACAGGCGGACGACAGGCGGAGGCGATGAACGTCGGCGGCCCCTGCATCGTGGCGCTGATTCATGCCGCCCAGCTGTCGGGCGATACGGCGACATACCGCTTCTACGGATGCCGCGGCCAGGACGAAGACGGGCGTTTCCTGCTCTCCGCCCTGAAGAAAACCCCTGTCGGGACGGATGTTTACCGCCTTGAAAAGACGGATGCCACCGCCTCAACAATCGTACTCTCCGATCCGGATTATGATAACGGTAACGGCGAACGCGTGTTTATCAATACTATCGGCGCATCGTGGAAATATCGTCCCGACGAATTGGACGACGCCTTCTTTGCCTCCGACGCGGCAGTCTTCGGAGGCACGGCGCTTGTGCCGCAAATACACGACGCTTTGACGGAATTGCTCGACGCGGCACGGTCGAAAGGTTGCTTCACCATCGTAAACACCGTTTTCGATTTTCGCAATGAAAAAGTGCATCCCGACCGGAAATGGCCGCTCGGGAAAAGCGACGACAGCTATCGTAACATCGACCTGCTAATCACCGACCACGAGGAAGCGCTACGTCTGAGCGGGAGCGCTTCGACCGTCGAAGCGATGGAGTTTTTCAAAGCAAACCGTACCGGCGCAGTAATCATCACGAACGGCGCCCGCGATATCAGCCTGTATTCCTCCGGGAAGCGTTTTTCCGGGTCGGAAACGACGCTTCCCATCTCCCAGGCCGTCGCCGAAGAGCTTAAAAAAGGAAACAAAGGCGATACTACGGGTTGCGGAGATAATTTTGCAGGCGGCGTCATTGCCTCCATCGTAGCCCAAATAAGGCAGGGAAGGCGGCCTTTAGACCTGGTCGAAGCCTGCCGGTGGGGAATCGTGTCCGGGGGATTTGCATGTTTTTACATGGGAGGAACATGGTTTGAAAGCCATCCGGGCGAGAAACGCGAACTCCTCGTCCCGTATTACGAAAAGTATGTAAAACAGACGAACCATGCAGAATAAGTCTATCCTGATCTTCGGCGCCGGCAAGATCGGTCGCTCATTTATCGGGCAGCTTTTCGGACGCGCAGGGTATGAAATCGTCTTCTCGGACGTGGACAGTGACCTTGTTGATGCGCTGAACAGCCGCCATTCCTATCCGGTGGTTATCAAGAGCGATGACGGCGATGCGACGATGGAAATAACCCGCGTGCACGCCGTTTTCGGCTCGGAAGAAAACGTCGTCCGCGAAGTGGCGCAGGCGTCGATAATCGCTACGTCCGTCGGGAAAAACGTGCTGGAAAAAATCATACCCTCCATTGCAAAAGGCTTGCTGGCGCGGTATGAGGGGAACCCCGCATCGGCAGTCGACGTCATCATCGCCGAAAACATGCGCTCGGCAGCGACATTCATGCGCGGAGAGTTTAAGAAACATTTGCCCGCCTGTTATCCTTTCGACCGATTGGTCGGACTGGTGGAGACAAGCATCGGTAAAATGGTGCCGCTCATGACGCAGGCCGACATGGAGAAAGACCCGCTTGCCGTTTGCGCCGAACCGTACAATACGCTGATTCTCGACGGCGCCGCTTTTCGCAATCCCGTCCCGGACGTACCGGGGCTGGCGCCGAAAACGAATATCGCCGCATGGGTCGACCGCAAAGCCTTCATCCACAATCTCGGTCATGCCGCCGCTGCCTACTGCGGAAATTACAGGCATCCCGGAGCAACGTATATTTACGAAGCGCTGGCAGACCCGGAAGTGTATGATTTCACGCGCGCCGTCATGCGGCAGGCGGCGGATATCCTGCTTGCCGAATATCCGTCCGACTTCGCCATGCAAGACCTCGAAGCGCATATCGACGACCTGCTGTTGCGTTTCCAAAACAGGGCGTTGAAAGATACCGTATACCGCGTCGGGCAGGACCGTATCCGCAAACTCGCCCCCGACGACCGTTTCATGGGCGCCATTCGCCTTGCGCAAAAACATAATAAAGATTCTTCGATCATATTCCGGGCAATGTCGTACGCTTTTACTTTCACTGCAACCGACGAAAACGGCAACCGCTCTCC
>JAITAY010000319.1 GCA_031283915.1 Tannerella sp. | reverse complement strand
CATCCCTAACGGGATGCCGGAAACAAAATCTTAACTTGATGACATTGAGTTTTAACTGACGGATAAAAAGGCGGGTGGGCGGATACCCTTTTCTATGCTAACGGGCAATGCACAAAACTATACCACGCGCAGTATAGTAATTTGTTTTGAGTGTTGTCAATGGCTAATCTATTTCTATAGACTTAGAGTAGCTCCACATGTGATATGTGGAGTTATTCCTAAGTTATAAAATAGTGCTGATAAACAATGTTCGAAACAAGCTACACCGCATTTTGCCGTGGTCAGAAATAAACAGGTCTTTCAGGAGGATTAGTATGAATACAGTAAAAACATTACAGGCTGGTTAATAATTATAAAAACATTTGGAATTGAACATAGAATTCAAGGCACACGGAGGCCGACAGCGGAAAAAATTTTCGTGTGCTCTGTGTTCTCTACGTCTCCGTGTTTTAATGAGCAGAAAAAATATAACGGTCTGGTCGGCATCATCCAAAACAGTATACTCTTCACCGTTTTTTCAACCCGGATACCATAGACTTGAGCATTTTTACCATGCGGGGCGTGAAATTCACGGAGAGGTTCGGGATATCAACCCCCTCCGGAAAACGGGGATTCGTCAGCGTGATGCCGTTGAGTTCCAGCATACCCTGTGCATGAAAGCCGTCGAAAGAGTCTTTTTCGAGCGCTGACATGCGGCCGTTCAGCGAAAGGTCACACTCCATAAATCCGGTCATCTGCATGTTGGGCAGGGGGATAGCATACGCCATCGAATCAAAGCGGATGATACCCTTCATTTCGCCGGCTATTTGAAGGTCGCTTTGAGGCGTTTTCACGTGCAGGTTCAGGTCAAACGGACGTCGGCCCAGTTCGAAATGGAGATGGTCGATATCTACTGTACTGCTGTCGAACGCCGCGCCGTTGTACCGCATATTCATTGCAAACCGGATGTTATCCACCGGTTCGGGCAGGCGGGGATAGTGGAGAAATGCACTGTCCAACTGCATGTGAAGGCCGATAACCGGCTTTTGCTGCCGGTTAAACACGTCCCTTGCATATCCGTTAAACGTAAACGTTCCGGCTGTTCGCAGGCTGTCGAAATCCGCCTGCCGGCTGACAGCCGGGATAAGCGACAACAGACTTTTGAATTCGGCGTTTTCGGAAGCAAAGGAAAAGTCTGCGGCAAAACCGTTGTTCCGCCTGCTCGCCGAACCGCTGAAACGGACATCCATCCCATTGAGACGCAAATGGCTGTCATCCCACCTGAACACGCGATCATCCGGGCTGACATAAATTTTCGAAGCAAGGCCAAGGCGTACGTGTTGCAGCCAGTCGCGGTTGCCGGACGAGGAACCGAGGTCGCCGATATACAGTTGCACGGTACATCCTGCAAGACTGTCTTTCGATGATTTATCTTCGAGTATCAACAAATCCGCCGCTTTTGCCGAAGCCCGTATCCTGCGTATTTCGTCATTATAGACAATGTCGGCATTGCAAATTTCGATTTTCCCGACCGAGACCTTGGTGCGAGGCCGGGCTTTCCTGGCCTTGGTTTTGGCTTTGCTCCCGGGTGAAGGTTCGGGCTTCGACGCCGGTTGAGGGAGTACGTTTTCTTCCGGGAGGGTTTCTTTTTTCGGTAGCGCCTGTCGTTTCAAGATATGCCAGTTGGCTTGCCCGTCTGTCGAAACACAGGCATAAACCTTCGGCTCTTCCGACAGAACGGATTTGATTTTGATGTGTTTCCGGCGAATCACGCTCCCCAGGCTGAACGTCACCGTCGCTCTCCGGCACGCCACCAGCGTATCGCCTTCGAACGCACCCGTCCCGATCATCCGGAAATCTTCCAGCACGAGATACGTGTAGGGAAACTTGCGCAAGAAAGATACGCGCATTTTTGAAAAATCAACCTGCGCGGCCAACAGTCCGTTCAACTTCTTTTTGGTGATTTTCCCGAACTGTCCCGCTGCCGAAAAAGGAAGCAGACTGGCTGTCAACAGGAAAACCACAACGCTTTTTCTCATATATTCCTGAAAAAGTATATAGCTACTGTTTTTGGTAAAAATAGAAAGTCTTTGCGTCATACTAAAAATAACCATACATTAGTAATGTCCGCAAAATTACATAAAAAACTTGGGTATTCCAGGCTTGGCATGGCAATCACAGGGCAACCGCACCAAAATCAGGTTCAACGAAAACCAATCTTACAACTGCCATTTTGTCGCTTTTAGTGAGGACGCTGTCACAAAAAGGGAGGACGTTGTCACAAAAAGGGAGGACGTTGTCACAAAAAGCGAGGATGTTGTCACAAAAAGCGAGGATGTTGTCACAAAAAGGGAGGACGTTGTCACAAAAAGCGAGGATGCTGTCACAAAAAGCGAGGATGGGGGCTTTTACTGTTGCATGAAATATATTCCATCATTTTGCTTTTGAAATGACAAATAGCAATGAAAAGACAATATGAAACCATCTCCATCATGCCCGTAAGCAAAGCTGTAATTCCCCTTTTGCCCGCATTTATTGTTCATATAAATTACATTTTGTTGTCTTATTTCCTACGCATTTTGTTCGGAGTGTGTTCGGAGTGTGTTCGAAGTGTGTTCGAAGTGTGTTCGAGGCGAGCTTACATCGACAAAATATTAAAAAAATAGAATAGGAGAGGGGCTATTTTGCTTTTCAACAGAATATGAAATATTATTTTACGCAAAGGAGACGAGCCTGTGCCCGTCCTCGCTTCCTTCTGCCAATTTGGTAACTGTTTGTGATTTCAATTCAACCGGTTTTAGCTTCAATGTAACTGTATTTGAGGAAAAATTTATCACATGCATTTCCCTAAATCTATCGGAAACACCAAACCAAGTCTGTTCGGTATCTCACGAAAACCGCCTTGTGGAGATTAGGAACCGTCCGGAAATAACCCCTACCAATTTACGGGAGATGTTTTTTGCAATACAAAGACTGAACATTCGCGCATAGGGGAGGATGCAGGTATTTTCAGGATGGAGTACCGCAAAAAACAGACCGGTAAAAGGATGGTTTATTGCCGGACAGCTCCTTAGTTCGTCAGGCAGGCACACAGGTTACGATCGCCGTATGCATTGTCGATGCGCGCCACGTCAACCCAGAACTTGTTCTCGCGCAGCCACGCCAGCGGATAGGCCGCCTTGGAACGCGGATAGACATGATGCCATTCGTCTGCCGTGACCTCGCCGGCAGGGTGGGGGGCATTTTTCAGCACATTGTCTTCCCGTGAAGCCGTTCCGTTTTCCACTTCCCTGATTTCCTCGCGGATGCAGGTCAGCACTTCGACGAAACGGTCTAATTCGGCCTTGCTTTCGCTTTCCGTCGGTTCGACCATCAGCGTGCCGTGCACCGGAAAGGAGAGGGTAGGGGCGTGGTAGCCGAAGTCTGCCAGCCGTTTGGCGATGTCGTTCTCGTCGATACCGGCTGACGCCTTGAACGGTCGACATTCCAGTATCAGTTCGTGACCGACACGCCCCTGTGCTCCGGTGTAAACAATGCCGTATGCATCGCGCAGCCTGGCCGCCAGATAATTGGCGTTGAGGATGGCTGTGCGGGTAGCGTGCATCAGTCCTTCCGCTCCCAGCAGGCGGATGCAGGCATAGGCCACAGGCAGGATGCCGGCGCTGCCAAAGGGCGCTGCGGCCACGGCGTTGAGTCGGTTTCCGCAAACGGCCATCGGGTGGGAGGGGAGGAAAGGTATGAGGTGGGTGGCCACACAGATGGGGCCTGCACCCGGACCGCCACCGCCGTGGGGCGAGGCGAAGGTTTTATGGAGGTTGAGGTGGCAGACGTCGGCGCCGATAAGACCCGGGTTCGTCAATCCCACCTGCGCATTCATGTTCGCACCGTCCATGTACAGTTGCCCGCCGCAGGCGTGGACAAGGTCGCACATTTCCCTGATGCCGGCCTCGAAAATGCCATGTGTGGAAGGGTATGTAATCATGCAGGCCGCCAGACGGTCGCGGTACGTCTCGATCCGGAGGCGGAAGTCGGCCGGGTCGATGTTCCCCCGTTCATCACAACGGACGGTGACGGTCGTGTAGCCGCACTGGACGGCGCTGGCCGGGTTCGTACCGTGAGCCGAGGCAGGCAACAGGATGATGTCCCGGTGTCCTTGCCCGATGCTTTCCTGGTACGACCGGATGACGCGGAGTCCGGCGTATTCGCCCGCTGCGCCGGAATTGGGTTGCAGGCTGACACCCGGAAGACCGGTGATTTCGGTCAGGCAGGCAGAGAGATTGTCGAGTAGTTCGGTATACCCTTCTACCTGGTCGGCGGGAGCGTAGGGGTGAATGTGCTGCCATTCGGAGCGACTGAGAGGGAGCAGTTCCGTTGCCGCGTTCAGCTTCATTGTACACGAACCCAGCGGAATCATCGAATGCGCCAGCGAAATATCCTTGCGTTCCAGCCGCTTGATGTAACGCATCAGTTCCGTTTCGGTATGATATTTCCGGAAAACTTCCTGCTGCAGGAAGGCGGAAGTACGCGCCAGTTTCCGCTCGAAACGAAATTGCACCGGGAGGCTGTCCGGCAGGGTACGGTCTGTGCCGGCAACGTCGGAGAAAATGTACAGCAACGTACCCATGTCGGTGACCTGCGTCGTCTCGTCCATACTGATGCCGATTTCGCCGCCGGTGAAGTAGCGCAGGTTGACGCGACATTCCAGGGCAATTTCGCGCAAAGCCTCGAGCGACACATGTTCCGGCACGACGATTTTCAGCGTATCGAAATAATTTTTGTTCAACTGTTTGTATCCCATCCGGTCTAATTCTCCGGCGAGGAATCCGGCATACGTATGGATGCGTGCAGCGATGTCGCGTAACCCCTCGGCGCCGTGGTATACGGCATAGAATCCGGCCATGACAGCCGGAAGCGCCTGGGCGGTACAGATGTTGGACGTTGCCTTTTCCCGTTTGATATGCTGTTCGCGCGTCTGGAGCGCCAGGCGGTAGGCCGGTCGGCCGTGCGTGTCAACCGAAAGGCCGACGATGCGTCCCGGAATCTGGCGTTTATATTCATCCTTTACAGCGAAATATGCTGCTGACGGCCCTCCGTAGAACATCGGAATTCCGAAACGCTGGCTGCTGCCGAACACAACGTCGGCGTCCCATTCGCCCGGAGGTACGAGGAGGGCAAGACTCAGCAGGTCGGCGGCTACAGCCACGCGCGTCCCGCAGCCGTGGGCTGCGGCCACAAATCCGGCATAGTCTTCGACAGAACCGTTCCCGTCGGGGTACTGGACGATGGCGGCGAAGACGTTTTCCGCAAACGGATACCGGCGGTAATCGCCCGTAACTACATCGATGCCCAGCGGTGCCATCCGCGTCCGAATCACGGCCTGCGTCGATTCAAACACGTTTTCATCCACAAAAAGCACATTTGCCCCGGCTTTTACCTGTTCGCGATTGCGGGCGGCGTGGAGCATCGTAGCCGCTTCGGCGGCAGCCGTGGCTTCGTCCAGCAACGAACAGTTGGCCAGCGACATGCCGGTCAATTCGCAGATCATGGTCTGGAAATTGAACAGCGCCTCCAAACGCCCCTGCGACACTTCGGCCTGGTAGGGTGTGTAAGAAGTGTACCACACCGGGTTTTCAAAGACGTTCCGCAGGATAGGGGACGGACAGACCGTATCGTACCACCCCATGCCGATGTACGATGTAAATACCTGGTTTTTGGAGGCCAGTTCGGTCATGTGTTCGGCAAACTCGCGCTCGGTCATCGGTTCGGGAAGGTTCAGGGGCTGCTCCAGACGGATGTCCGGCGGCAAGGTTTGTTCAATCAGTTCATCGACTGAAGCGACTCCAATGCTTTCCAGCATCGAAGGTAAATCGTCCGGGGAAATTCCCGCATGACGGTTGGCAAATAAATTTGTATTCACTTGAATGTAGAATTAGTATAATATGGTTTGTTCTTGATTTTTGATTTTAGAGAAATGGATTGTACTGTTTTTCAAACCGGATGGTCGTGGGATTGCCGTGTCCCGGGTACACCGTTGTATGTTCCGGAAGGGTAAGGAGGCGTTCCCGGATGCTCGCAATCAGCGTGTGATAGTCACCGCCCCACAGGTCGGTTCGCCCGATACCGCCCTGAAACAGCACGTCGCCGGCGATGACAAAACCGTCTTGCGGAGCATGAAAACACAGGCTTCCGGGCGAATGGCCGGGCGTATGCAGTGCAGTCAGTTTCGAGTGGCCGAAGCTAATCGTCTCTCCGTCCTCCAGGAAGTTGTTTCCAATCTCCACAAATTCAACCGGAAAAGAAACGTGCATGAAGCGAATCTGCACTTCGGGCGGAGGGAGTTGTTCCGTGTCGTTCCGGTGCGCCTCCGGTCGAACGCCATACGTCCGCTCTGCAAATCGGTTTCCCGGCACGTGGTCGAAATGAAGATGCGTACAGAGCAAGCGTTTTATCGTCAGATGATGTCTTGATACATAATCGACTAATGTCCTCTCTTCGGCGGGTGTCACACAGCCGCAGTCAATGAGTACGGCTTCCCCGGTTTCATCGTGGAGCACACAGGTATTCACCGCTACCGGATTGAACGTAAAAGTTTTGACCGTAATCATAGCTGCACGTATATGACTTTTTTTTCCTTGAAAAAAGGATCCCCGTAACAGTCTTCCAGTTGCAGGGTGACAGCCCGCTGGCGAAAAGGCTGGATTTCGTGCTGGATTTCGCCGCCTTTCAGACATATCAGGCCGTTGGGCAGTGCATTTTGCTGTTCGCGGCGGATGTTTTTCCGGACCAGCCCGGCCAGTTCCGGCAGGGGCATGACGGCACGGCTGACGATGAAGTCGAACTGCGCCTTTTCATCTTCCACGCGGCAGTGGCGCGTCGTTACGTTTGTCAAACCGATGGCATCGGCAACGGCCTGTGTAACTTTGATTTTCTTGCCGGTGCCGTCGATCAGATGAAACGACACATTCGGGAATAAAATAGCTAACGGGATGCCCGGAAAACCGCCTCCCGTGCCCACGTCCATCACGAGGGAACCGTCCCTGAAACGAATCATCTTCTCAATACCCAGCGAATGCAGTACGTGACGGACGTAGAGATTCTCAATATCCTTTCGGGAAATGACATTGATTTTGGCATTCCAGTCCGTATAAAGACTTTGAAGGGAAGCAAACTGTTGGATTTGCTTCCCTTCCAGGTTCGGATAATACCGTTGAATGATTTCCATACCCTGATCAGAAGGCAATGGCAGCAAGCGGACTGTCCGCGCGGAGCAGATGCCTTACATTCTCGTAAGGCAACTGGACAACAACCGGGCCTATCGCGTATGCGGCAATCTCATATTCATTAAATGTATAGGTAATTCCCGTATCGTCCACGTAAAAATTCCCGTTCGGAGAGATTTCATTGACGTTGAAGAAACCAAGATTTTCCAGTTCGGACGCATTGTCCACGTTGTTGGAAACGGCGATATTGTCTACGATGATTTTAGCCAGATCATCTCGATAATCATCGATAAACAGGTCTGTTTCGCCCAGTTGTCGACCGGTTTTCAAGTCGATAACCCTGCTGAGATGATTGTGTGCACCGTGCGCGCCGCCGCTGAATGTCTCTCTGCCGATCGTCACACTCAAGAGATGGTTCCGGTTGTAGAGAATCCGGTTGTTCAATATTTCGTAATATTCATACGCCGGTATCTCTTCATCGGAGACAGTCTCTTTGATCAATTCTTTCCTGATGGAGTTGATGTAATCTTCCGCATAGTTGTCCACCACCTCTTTTGGTGTCATATCCGTATACTTGCTTCCGAAACAATCGAGGACAAACAAGTGCTGCACCGATTTTAAAATAGTTTTGTCTTGAAAGTCAATCGGATAAATGAAACTGATTTGCAACGAACAGCCCGGAGTCGTGTTTACGTTGGCCGCATCACAAGATTTGTCTACAGAAAGCGTATCCCATTGCACATGGTTTTCCATCACTTCTCTCCTGCCGGTACTACAGCAGGTGAACAGGGCTATTTCGCACCCCATCAATAAGATTTTTAAATACATCGTTTTCATTACTTTGAAAATTATAGATAACGATGCAAATATAAGAAAAACTCTCCAAGAGAGAGAGAAAAAAAATCCGGGAGGGTGCATTTCAAATGGTCGCAGTGTATATTTTTCGGCTAACTCTTTTTTTGAGGCGCAATTTTGACCGGTTTTGTCCGTGCATTACACGGAAATCAAACATCACCGGTTCGGATTTTTCCGTTCCGGTGGCGTTTGATTTTAAAACACGCCTAAAACCGAGGTAATATAAATCTCTCAAACCGCTTCTTTTTTCTTTCTGTAACCTTCTTTTTTCAGAAAGAACTGTAAATCAACCGAGAAATATCATTGCGTCCCGTCAGATTTAATCTAATCCGGCCAAATCTAATCTAATCTGGCCGGATTTAATCTAATCTGACCCAAAAACAGGCGTTATGGCAGGCAAACAGCTTTGTTTTTCTCCCAAAATGCTTTCTGCCGAATTTCAATGAGTGCTTTTCAACGGATACCCTGCGGACGGATGACTCATCGGGAATCGTTAAAATACGGAGACACGGAGGACATATCCTACCCGGGATGTATTCCCCATATCACAATTTTTCACACCCAATCCTATTGCCAAACGGTGAAAAAGCCGTACATTAGCGTGCTTTTTTGGAAGAGCAATTTAATTGTATACAAATATATTACTAAATGACTGAACAAGACAGAATTATTGTGGTTGACATTGATGAAGTAATGAAATCGGCCTACATAGATTATTCCATGTCGGTGATTGTTTCACGAGCGCTTCCCGATGTCAGGGATGGATTTAAACCAGTTCACAGACGTGTACTGTTTGGAATGAATGAATTGGGAAATACGTCCGATAAACCTTATAAGAAATCTGCCAGAATTGTAGGAGAAGTGTTGGGTAAATATCACCCGCATGGCGATTCATCCGTGTATGGAGCCATGGTACGCATGGCACAAGTGTGGTCGCTCCGTTACCCGTTAGTGGACGGACAGGGAAATTTCGGCTCGGTCGACGGCGACAGCCCGGCGGCGATGCGTTATACGGAAGCCCGCCTGAGTCGGATGGCAGAAGAAATGTTGCGTGATATTGACAAGGAAACCGTTGATTTCCAGTTTAATTTTGATGATACACTGCAAGAGCCGACCGTCTTGCCGACGCGCCTGCCGAACTTGCTTATCAACGGGGCTTCCGGCATTGCCGTGGGCATGGCAACCAACATGCCACCTCACAATATCAGAGAAGTAGTAGATGCCTGCATCGCCTACATCGAAGCAAAAGGCAACGTCAGTATTGAAGAACTGATAAAATATGTCAAAGCGCCGGATTTTCCGACAGGAGCCACGATATACGGTTATGCCGGCGTGAAGGAAGCTTTTGAAACAGGCAGGGGACGTGTCGTACTGCGCGGGAAAGCCGAGATTGAAACGGACGGGCCTCACGAAAAGATCATCATTTCCGAGATACCCTACATGGTCAACAAGGCGGAATTGATTAAATACATCGCCGACTTAGTGAACGAAAAACGCATCGACGGTATTTCCAACGTAAACGATGAATCCGACCGTAATGGGATGCGTATCGTGGTGGATGTGAAACGCGAAGCCAATTCCAACGTGGTATTGAACAAACTATACAAACTCACGGCATTGCAGTCGTCGTTTAGCGTAAACAACATTGCGCTGGTCAACGGGCGACCCAAACTGCTGAACTTGTACGATTTGATATCACTTTTTATCGACCACCGGAAGGATGTGGTGAGACGCCGCACACAGTATGAATTGCGAAAGGCCGAAGAACGGGTGCACATTCTGGAGGGATTGATCATCGCTTCGGACAATATCGACGAAGTCATCGCCATTATCCGCAGTTCGAGCAATCCGCAGGATGCCATCACCCGCCTGATAGCGCGTTTTTCGCTTACCGAAATACAGTCGCGGGCGATTGTGGAAATGCGTCTGCGGCAATTGACCGGACTGGAACAAAGCAAGTTGCGTGCCGAATACGAAGAAATCGCCAAATTAATCGTCCGCTTGAAGGAAATCCTTGAAAAAGAAGATGTGTTGATGAAAGTGATTCGGGATGAAATGCAGGAAATCAGAGAGAAATACGGCGACGAACGCCGGACGGACATTGTCTATGCATCGGAAGAACTGAATCCGGAAGATTTTTATGCAGACGACGAAATGATAATCACCATCTCACACATGGGATACATTAAACGTACGCCACTGAGCGAGTTCCGTGCGCAGGGGCGGGGTGGGGTAGGGGCTAAAGGCTCCGAAACACGCGAAGAGGATTTTGTCGAGTACATCTATCCGGCATCCATGCACGCTACGATTCTGTTCTTTACCGCCAAAGGACGTTGTTTCTGGAAAAAAGTATTTGAAATACCCGAAGGCGCGAGAAACTCCAAAGGTCGCGCGATTCAAAACTTCCTGAATATTGATTCGGACGACAGCGTCAATGCCTTCATCCGGGTCAGGAACCTGACGAATGATACGGCATTTATCCATTCGCATTACCTGTTATTCTGCACCAGGCAGGGAATCATCAAGAAAACGTTGCTGGAAGCCTATTCGCGTCCGCGCCAGAACGGCGTAAATGCCATTACGCTGCACGAAAACGACGGATTGATACAAGTCCGCCTGACCAACGGCAACAATGAAGTGCTGATTGCCAACCGGAACGGTCGCGCCATTCGTTTCCACGAAAATAAAGTGCGCGTCATGGGACGTACGGCGGCCGGTGTGCGTGGAATGAGGCTGGACGGCGACGATGACGAAGTCATCGGGATGGCTTGCATCAAAAAACCGGAAAAGGAAAGTATCCTGGTCGTTTCCGAACAGGGATATGGCAAACGTTCAAAAATAGAAGATTATCGCATAACGAACCGCGGCGGGAAGGGCGTAAAAACCATCAACGTTACCGAAAAAACAGGCAAACTGGTAGGCATCAAATCGGTAACGGAAGAAAACGACCTGATGATTATCAACAAGTCCGGAGTGACAATTCGCATGAAAGTAGCCGACCTGAACATCATCGGTCGTGCCACGCAAGGTGTCCGGCTCATTAACCTCGAAAAGCGGAACGACGAGATTGCATCGGTTTGTAAAGTAATGTCCGAAAAAGAAGAAGACGAAATCGGAAACAGACCGCTCTCGGAAGCAGAAGAAACAGTTAAGCCAAATCCTTTGCCCAAACTTGAAGACTCCGCAGAAAATGAAATAACTGATACGGACGAAGATAATTTGGCGGATACGGATCAAGATGAAGAAGAAAATACAGATACAGAAGACTAACGAAAAAAAATATTAATATCAAATTTAGAACAAAATGAAACGTGTATTATTAATGATTGGTTTATGCATGGCCGTAACGACCGCCTTTGCACAGAAAAAGGCAGTAAGCGAGGCCGAACGCATATCAAAAGATCCGAAGCCGGATTTTAACGAAGCCCGGACTTTGGTCAAGGGAGCTTTGGAAAATCCTGAGACAATGAATGACGCGAAAACATGGTACATTGCCGCGCAAATAGAAGACGCGCAATTCACGGTGGAAAATACCAAGCAGATCCTCGGACAACAGCCGAATGAGCCTGTGATGTATGATGCGTTGCAAAACAGTTTACCCTATTTTCTTAAAGCCTATGAGTTGGATCAGCTTCCAAACGAAAAAGGCAAGGTGAAACCCAAGTATACGAAAAATATCAAAAATACGCTGAATGCCAATCATGTATATTATATGAATGGCGGCATATTCTATTTCGAGAAAGGGGAGTATAAAAAGGCCTGTGATTTTTGGGAACAATATCTGCAAATAGCAGATCTGCCGTTTATTACCGAGGAGAAAGCAACGACTGAAAGAGATTCAACCTACATGTCGATCCAATTCTATCTTTCTGTGGCCGCTACACAAGTGAATGACAGTGAATACGCTATCAAGAATCTGGAGCGTGCCAAAACTACACCTTACAGACAATCGGATGTGTATCAGTATCTTTACGGCGAATATCAAATTCTGAAAGATACGGCGAGTATGCAAAGGACGCTGGAAGAAGGATATATGCTTTTTCCGGATACAAACGTTTTCGTCCTGAATTTGATTAATCTCTACATTTATCAAAATGAAAATGAGAAAGCTGTTGACTTGTTGACGAAGGCGATTGATAAAGATCCTAACAATGCCGATTTGTATCAGGCAATGGGAAGCGTTTATGAATCGGGGCTGAAGAATTACGATAAAGCAGAAATCTATTATAAGAGAGCGGCAGAACTCGATAATGAAAATACAATTATGCTCTCCAATATTGGCCGAATCTATTATAATCAGGCTGTAAACAAGTTAGGAGAAGCCAGTCTCATATCGGATGCAGTGAAATACAATGAAGAAAGAGGACTTGCCAAAGACTTGTTCCGGAAAGCATTGCCTTATTTTCAGAAGGCACATGAAAAAGAACCAGAGTCGATAGAATATATGACTGCCTTGCGAGGAATTTATTATAATCTGGATATGGGTAAGGAATTTGATGAAATTGATGCGAAAATGAATAATGAATAATGTGAATAGATAAATATATGAAAGAGAGGTGTTTTCATGAAGAAAACACCTCTCTTTTTATTTGTCGGCAACCTCTATTTTACATAATGTAAATTATAAATATACTCGATACCTTTCAATAATATGGAATATTCCCGCCATCACACCATCCGTAATTTCATTATGAATCTGCTACGCATACTGCATTTTCAACAAAAGCCAGTCATTCAAATAGACATCCGGTCGTAATACGGGCAACCGGCGCGGTTTTAACAACCTGCTGTAACAGCTATTAAGGAGCTGTCTGAAAATAAACCACCCCTTTACGGGTCTGTTTTTCACCATACTTCCTCCTGAAAATGCTTACATACCCCGGTATGCGCGCATTTTCAGTCGTTGGATGGCAAAAAAC
>JAITAY010000314.1 GCA_031283915.1 Tannerella sp. | reverse complement strand
TGCGTAACATGTAACATGAGTCAGTATTAACAGTATTAAGAATCTTCTGTCTGCAAAATGTGAATAATGAATAATTCTTTATTCGCAAATGCAGCGAACGGACTTTTTTCCTCATCCTGTTTCACGTAACAGTTATTTTAAAAGGAAGATATCATGTGGAAAAGAATGTATTACCGGTTGCGATTGACCAAGTACACTGACTGGCTATGGAAAGGAAGCCAGACATGGTCGAGTATTGCGGGCTGCCTTCTGCCGACCCCGACCACAGCAGAGGAATATGTCGCATCGCATGTTAATTGCGCATGTTGTGGGACGAACGGCAAAACGGACGAACTGCCGCGGGACGTCCATGCCGAAACAAATGCCTGTTCTTCTTCCGCGCCGGCGGAAACGCAGAATCCAACGATTCAGATTAAGAATGAACATTATACTGCTTTATTGGGTGCCTTTCCGTCAAGCGAGGAATTTCAGGCTTCTTTCTCCGCACCGGAAAGTGAATCGGACGTGACGTCTGAAAAAGAATAGAAACGGTATTTTTTGTCATTCTCAACTTTTGGGCCGAAGTGAGTACTTGATAAGCGTTCCTTTTCAGCCAATAACAAAATACAAATACTGAAAAATTTCGCTAATGGAGGATTCCGTATGGAAAAATGTAGTACTTTTGCAGGGCGAATCAAAATAATTTTTTCGCAAACGGCAAGAAACCAAAATTACAATATTTAATCTTTATAATTTAGAAGAAAATGACAAACTTAGATTTGAGTAAGTACGGTATTAACGGCAACATTCCGGTAGTGCATAATCCGTCTTATGAAGAGCTTTTCCAGGCTGAAATGGATCCGAAGAACGAAGGATTCGAAAAGGGTGTACTGACAAACACAGGCGCGGTGTCGGTGGATACGGGTAAATTTACCGGTCGTTCTCCGAAAGACCGCTATATAGTGAAAGATGCTGTCTCCGAGAATACCATCTGGTGGGACGGCAATATCAACAAACCGGTGTCCACCGAAGTGTGGAACGACTTGAAAGCGAATACCCTCAAACAGTTAAATTCGGCTGAGAAACTGTATGTGGTGGATACATATTGCGGTACCAACGAAGATACCCGTATGAAAGTGCGTTTCATTATGGAAGTGGCCTGGCAGGCTCACTTTGTGACAAACATGTTTATCCGTCCGTCGCACTATGAACTCTCTAACTATGGTGAACCCGATTTCGTTGTGTTCAATGGTTCCAAAACGACCGACCCGAAGTGGAAAGAGCATGGGTTGAATTCGGAAGTATACGTACTGTTCAATCTGACCGGGAGGGAACAGATCATCGGTGGCACATGGTATGGTGGCGAAATGAAAAAAGGCATGTTCTCGATGCAGAACTACTACTTGCCCCTGAAAGGTATCGCCTCCATGCACTGCTCGGCTAACGTAGGCAAAGACGGCGATGTAGCCATCTTCTTCGGCTTGTCGGGAACGGGTAAAACCACGCTTTCCGCCGATCCGAAACGCTTCCTGATCGGTGACGACGAACATGGCTGGGACGACAACGGCGTATTCAATTATGAAGGCGGCTGCTATGCGAAAGTAATCGACCTGAGCAAGGAAAATGAACCGGATATCTGGCGTGCCATCCGTCGCGACGCCCTGCTGGAAAACGTAACGGTGAAAGAAGACGGGACACCCGATTACTCGAAAGCGGCTTCCAAAACGGAAAATACCCGCGTTTCCTATCCGATTTATCATATCAGCAAAATCGTACTGCCTTCTCGCGCCGGCCACGCAAAAAAAATTATCTACCTGAGCGCCGATGCTTTTGGAGTACTTCCGCCGGTGTCTATCCTGGACGAAAAATCGGCTCAATATCACTTCCTCTGTGGCTATACGTCCAAGCTGGCCGGTACGGAACGCGGTATTACCGAACCGGTTCCGTCGTTCTCGCCAGCATTCGGCGAAGCGTTCCTGACGCTGCATCCGACGCAGTATGCAAGCGTACTGGCAAAAAAGATGAAGGAACATAACGCTACGGCCTATCTGGTCAATACCGGCTGGAACGGTACGGGTAAACGTATCTCCATCAAGGATACACGTGCGATTATTGACGCCATCATCGACGGTTCCATTGAAAAGGCGGAAAAAATACATATCCCGATTTTGAATCTGTATGCTCCGAAGAAATTGAACAATGTGTCGGAAGGGATTCTCGATCCGCGCGATACTTATGCGAATGTGTCGGAGTGGGAAGAAAAGGCAAAATCGCTGGCAGCCAAGTATGTCAGAAATTTTGAACAATATTGTGATACGGAAGCCGGAAAAGCCCTGATTTCTTCAGGCCCGCAATTGTAATTAATCGGCTGAACAGTAGTTTAAAACGCAGCACCTACAAGGTGCTGCGTTTTTTTTAACATGAAGGGCGAACAAATTTATCTTAAAAAATAAAGGTGAGTTAGAGTTTATTATTATCTTTACGCCAAAATTCATTTGTATAAAATGACATGTTAAAAAAATTACTGATACTGCTTGCCGGAAGCTTCTTCTGTGTGTTCTTTTCCTGTAAGGAAGAAGCTGTTTACTCGGTAAAAGTAAGACTTGACAATCTGGAAGGAAAAGACGTCTATGCCGTGTTTGCGGCTGACGACATGAAAAAGATTGATACGCTGTCCTCTCTGGGGGTAAATGAATTTACCCTTACGGAGATGGAAGAAAATTATCATTCGCTGACGCTTTATTTCGGGAGCCCGGCACAGTGGATTACAGTGTATCTGGAACCTGGCCGGCGAATCACCGTGACGGGAGATCTCCTTTATCCCCGACTGGTAAAGGTGAAAGGCGGGAGAATCAACGACCTGCTTACCGAATTTCGGGAAAAGTCATCTGCCTTGCTGAAGGAACAGACGGATCTCGTGCATCTCGTCGATTCCTCGCAGGAAGAGCAAAACGCAGGCAAGTACATTTCCCGCCTGACCAATATCCGTCATGAACTTGGCCTTCTGGCAGACGCATTTATCAGAAAACATCCGGATGACGGGGCTTCCGCCGTTTTGATCGAGGACTACTTTTCCGATCCGGAAACGCCTCTCCTGACTGAGGAATATTTGAATCTGTTGAATCCGGAATTAGACGATTTCCATGTTGTCAAGGAGCTGAAGGGAGCTGTTGAAAAAGCGAAACGAACCGTGACCGGCGCAAAGGCGCCTGAGTTCACCGTAACAAATCTTGATGGAGACTCTTTCCGCCTGGATTCTTTTGCCGGACGTTACTTTATCCTGACTTTTGTATCTGCTGCATGGTCGGATGACGCTCAGACAGACAGGGCGCTGCTCGGCGAACTTATGGCAACTTATCCGACCGACAAAGTGGAGATGATGGTGGTCAGTCTGGACGAAGACCCGCGGTTGGTGCATGAGTTGATTCGTAAGGATACCATTGCATGGAACATCGTGATCGACTCGGGCGGAGAGGCCATCGGATTGATGGATTTGTACAATGTAAACATCCTACCTCGTTATTATTTAATGGACAGAGAGGGTATGATCCTCCTGAAAACGGAGAATGGCATTGAACTTAAACGGGTACTGGAGAGTGTGATGAATAAAGATTGAAACAGACATTGGATTAAGCAAGGCATATTATGTTAGTCAAGACATTCGCAGCTGCGGTTCAAGGTATTTCCGCCACAAAGATTACCATTGAAGTGAGTTCAACGAGAGGGATACAGTTTTTTCTGGTTGGATTGCCCGACGTGGCTGTGCGTGAAAGCCACGAACGGATTATTTCCGCTTTGCAGGTGAACGGCCTGAATTTTCCGCGCACCCGTATCGTCATCAACATGGCGCCGGCAGACATCCGCAAGGAAGGTTCGGCATACGATTTGCCGCTGGCAATCGGTATCCTGGCAGCGGCCGGAGAAGTCGGGCTGGATGTAAGCCGGCTGGAAGAATACCTTCTGATGGGCGAACTTTCGCTGGACGGCAGTTTGCAACCGATTAAAGGCGCCTTGCCGATTGCCATCAAAGCCCGGGAAGAAGGCTTCAGGGGCTTGATCGTCCCGAAACAGAATGTGCGTGAAGCGGCCGTAGTCAACAACTTGAATGTATACGGTGCCGAAAACATCATGGAGGTCATTGATTTTTTTTGCGGGAAAGAATCGCTGACCCCCACGGTCGTCAATACACGAGAAGATTTTTACGCGCGTCAGCAGCAGTTTGATTACGATTTTTCCGAAGTGCGCGGTCAGGAGAGTGTCAAACGTGCCCTGGAAGTGGCTGCCGCCGGCGGACATAATATCATTATGATTGGCCCGCCGGGCAGCGGGAAATCCATGTTAGCCAAACGGCTACCTTCGATCCTGCCGCCGTTTACGCTACAGGAGGCGCTTGAAACGACCAAAATCCATTCCGTAGCCGGAAAGGTGGAGAAAAATACCTCTCTGCTGGCACAGCGCCCGTTCCGTTCGCCCCATCACACCATTTCGGATGTTGCCATGGTGGGCGGCGGAGCGTTTCCCCAGCCGGGCGAAATCAGTCTGGCACACAACGGCGTCCTTTTTCTGGATGAGTTGCCGGAATTTAACCGGAGTGTACTCGAAGTCCTGCGCCAACCGCTGGAAGACAGGTGCATCGGTATTTCACGCGCCCGTTTTGCGGTGGACTATCCGGCAAGTTTCATGCTGGTGGCCTCCATGAACCCCTGTCCGTGCGGTTATTACAATCACCCCGATCGCCAGTGCCTCTGTCCGCCGGGAAGCGTACAGAAGTACATGAACCGGATATCCGGGCCTCTGCTGGACAGGATTGATATCCAGATCGAAATCGTGCCCGTACCATTTGAAAAAATATCCGAAAAGCAGCCGGCGGAACCCAGTCAAGCTGTCCGCGAACGGGTCATACGTGCCCGCGAGATGCAGAGCAAGCGCTTCGCTTCGAGTAAAAATACGTATTGTAATGCGCAAATGACTTCGCGGCAACTGCATCAATACGCCGTTCCCGATGAAGTGGGACTTGCGCGGCTGAAGAGCGCAATGGAACGGCTCTGTCTCTCGGCTCGTGCCTACGACCGGATTCTGAAAGTGTCGCGAACAATCGCCGATCTGGACGGCTCGGACGATATCCGGCCACACCACATTGCCGAAGCTATCAACTACCGCAACCTCGACCGTGAAGGATGGGGTTCCTGAAATTGAAATCTTTCGTAAGTTATACTGCACGCGGTATCATTCTATGCATAAAGAGGTTGTTAGTAGATAGTAGCTAGTAGTTAGTAGAGGGTGGTTGGCAGGAAAGCGGCAGTTGGAGGGAAAGGCGTAAAAGTGAGGGTTTAAGTGGACAACTTTGTCGTATCACAGAGCTACCGACTACTATTCTACTAACTATTAGCTACTATCTACATCGTTTCTTTGGGAAGGGTGGCATCCGCAGTGCCGGTGCCGGATGGTCCCCGTCATGATTAGCCAGGGGGAGTTCGGGGAGCGGGTGAAAGCCCGTAAGGAGGGGAAGCTGGACGAATGGAAGCCGAAAGTGGAAATCAAAAAGCCTCCCAAAACACTAAATGAATGGGGCAAGAAAAACGGGGAACGAATAGCCGGGGCAAAACAGCTTCCATACGGGATGATGGATAACGCGAAATTTCTATCTTTGCAACCTAATCAAATAAAAACGGATTCCTCACCATCGCACATGGATACAAAGCAATTGTTCAGCTTGTACAAGACATTTACCGGAGGCGGTAAAGTTGAAATTATGAATGGATATACTCCAAAATCCGATCATAAGGATTTATTGACTATTGCCCGGTATTTTGCCCAAAAAGGGGATAAGGTACAAATAACCACCGATATTCATTTTAAAGATGAAATATACAGAGATGTATTTGGAAGACTGGAGGGAACCCCATACGAACGCAAATGCCCTGATTTAATCATAAATGGAAAATATTACGAATACGAAAGTTTTATGAAGCCCTTCAAAAAACGTAAAATGGCAAATATGATTTCACATGGTACAAAACAGTCTTCGAGAATTATTATTAACAACAATAAGGGAGTAGTAGATAGATATATTCATAGGAATATACTTGAAAGACTTAAAGATAAAAATTTCAAATATGATATTGACGAAGTCTGGTTATACGAAAAGGGAAAAGTAAAACGAATCTTCTAAAAATAGTACAGGGAGCCGAAACTCCCTGTATATCACACAACAGTATGGCGAACCACCTGCAAGCACCGATCCGTAGAACGGCTAAACACTTTCGTATCTGGTGCAAAAATACAATGTTTTTTTGAGATAGCCATGCAAAACACAAACAATTTTCATGTTTTAAAACATGAAAATCACTACTGTGCTTTTAATCAGATAATTTTAAACAGACAATGACTTTTTAATCCGATGTTGATAGAAAAACAATAACTTTTGGTTTTGTGTCAAATATCGTATTATTATAATACATTATATTTAACTACCTGTTTTTGCGCAAAATCTTCCCGCGCGCAGTATAGCTGGCGAATTTCTTCTCTCGAGAGATTCATTGCACAGTATAAAACCCGAAACCCGGAATATTTTTAAACATTAAATCGGAAATGCATGATGTCGCCGTCTTGCACGATGTAGTCCTTACCTTCGACGCTCATTTTGCCGGCCTCCCTGACCGCGGCTTCCGAGCCGTACCGGATATAGTCTTCGTACTTGATCACTTCGGCGCGGATAAATCCCTTTTCAAAATCCGTATGAATCACTCCGGCACACTGGGGAGCCTTGCTGCCCTTGACGTATGTCCAGGCACGGACTTCCTGCGGGCCGGCGGTGAGGAACGTTTCCAGGTTCAGCAGACGGTAAGCCGACTTGATGAGACGGTTCACGCCCGATTCGCTCAGTCCGATTTCATGCAGGAACATTTCCCGTTCTTCGTGCGTCTCAAATTCGGCAATCTCGCTTTCGATCCGGGCTGCTATGACCAGCATTTCGGCCTGTTCTGCCTGAATAGACTTCTGCACCTGTTCCACATACGCATTTCCGTGGACGAGGCTGGCTTCGTCCACATTGCAAACGTAAAGAACCGGCTTGTTCGTCAGTAAAAACAATTCGCGGGCTATTTTTTGTTCGTCCCGGGTGTCGAATGTCACCGTACGCGCATTCAGTCCCTGTTCCAGTGCGGTTTTGTATCTGTGCAGGACTTCGTATGCCAGCCTGGCTTGCCGGTCGCCGCCGGTCTGCGCCTGTTTCTGTACCTTGGCGATACGGCTGTCGACGGTTTCGAGATCTTTGATTTGCAGCTCTGTGTCGATGATTTCCCGGTCGCGCACGGGATTGACGCTGCCGTCCACATGCACGATGTTGTCATCATCGAAACAACGCAGCACATGAATGAGGGCATCCGTTTCGCGGATATGTGCCAGGAATTTGTTCCCCAATCCTTCTCCCTTGCTCGCGCCTTTGACCAGTCCGGCGATATCGACGATTTCGACCGTTGTCGGGACGATTTTCTGCGGATGTACCAGTTCGGCCAGTTTGTTCAGACGCTCGTCAGGCACGGTGATCACGCCCACATTGGGTTCGATCGTGCAGAAGGGAAAATTGGCCGATTGCGCCTTTGCATTCGACAGACAATTAAATAAGGTGGATTTTCCTACATTGGGAAGACCTGCGATGCCACATTGTAAAGCCATGCTGTTTTGATTTTTTTATTCTCCAATTTATTGACGGCGCAAAGGTACGGTTTTCCGTCGTAAAAAGGATGGTTTTATCCGGGCAAACATCTAAGGAGCTGTCTGAAAATAAACCACCCATTTACGGGTCTGTTTTTCACCATACTTCCTCCTGAAAATGCTTACATACCCCGGTATGCGCGCATTTTCAGTCGTTGGATGGCAAAAAAC
>JAITAY010000182.1 GCA_031283915.1 Tannerella sp. | reverse complement strand
AGGAATTCTTCTTATCTTTGCATCGTTGTAATTTATAAATTATAAAAAAGACAAAAATGATTACTCCATAGACTGAATCAATGCTGTACGACTTATTTAATTATCTTCATACGCACTTCGACATTCCCGGTACGGGTGTCTTCCACTATGTTTCGTTCCGGGCGATATCGGCGCTTGTATTTTCACTGTTTCTCTCCACGCTGACCGGACGGCGCATCATCGACTGGCTGCAACGGCTGCAAATCAAGGAAACGTTCCGCGATCTGGGGATTGAAGACCAGATGAAAAAGAAAGGAACGCCGACGATGGGCGGGATCATTATCCTGATAGCCATCATCGTTCCGGTGCTTCTGTTTGCACGGCTGAACAACGTCTACGTGCTCGTGATGCTGCTGACGACGGTCTGGCTCGGCTGCCTCGGTTTTGTGGACGACTACATCAAGGTGTTCCGAAAAGACAAGGGCGGCGTGCGCGGACGGTTTAAGATCTTCGCGCAGGCGGGACTGGGGCTGATTGTCGGCCTGACGCTCTTTTACAGTCCGGAGGTGGTGATCCGCGAAAATATGGAAATACGCAGTACGACGGCAGACACGATAGAGGAAGTGCGCCACCATTCCGACCACACCAAGTCGGCCAAGACGACCATCCCCTTCGTCAAGAACAACAACTTCGACTACGCCTGGCTGGCAAGCTGGGCAGGCCGCTACAAGACCGAAGCAACGTGTCTGCTGTTTGTGCTGGTGGTCACCTTTATCGTGACGGCCGTATCGAACGGCACCAACCTGACCGACGGCCTGGACGGCCTGGCGGCGGGTAGCTCGGCCATCATCGGGACGGTGCTGGGGACGCTGGCCTACACGTCGTCGCATATCGAGTTCGCCTCGTTCCTCAACATCATGTTCATCCCCAGAGCGGAGGAGCTGGTGATCTTTGCGGCGGCCTTTATCGGCGCCACCATCGGCTTCCTGTGGTACAACGCCTTTCCGGCGCAAATTTTCATGGGCGACACGGGCAGCCTGACGCTGGGCGGCATCATCGCCGTCTTCGCCATCCTCATTCGCAAGGAACTGCTGATACCCATTCTCTGCGGCATCTTCCTGGTCGAAAGCCTGTCGGTACTGCTACAGGTAACGTATTTCAAGTATACGAAGAAAAAATACGGCGTCGGGCGACGAGTGTTCAAGATGACGCCCCTGCATCATCACTTCCAGATACCCGGCGAACAGTCCCTGACGCTAATCAACAAACCCCGTAGCGCCGTCCCGGAGTCGAAAATCGTGGTACGCTTCTGGCTGATCGGGATTATGCTGGCGGCCATTACATTGGTAACACTAAAACTGAGATAGACGATGGGCAAGCGAATGGTTATACTCGGAGCAGGCGAAAGCGGTACGGGCGCCGCCATCCTGGCGAAGGCACGCGGATGGGACGTGTTCGTTTCCGACTGCGCCGCCATCCGTCCCCCGTACCGGGACATGCTGACGCAGCGCGGCATTGCGTGGGAAGAGAATCGCCACACGGAAACGCTGATTCTGAATGCGGACGAAGTAGTCAAAAGCCCCGGCATCCCGGACAAGGCGCCCGTGATGCGGCAAATCAGCGCACGGGGCATCCCGGTCATTTCCGAGATTGAACTGGCCGGACGCTATACGGCGTCCAAAATGATTTGCATCACCGGCAGCAACGGCAAAACAACTACGACGATGCTGACGTATCATATCCTCTCGCAGGCCGGACAGGACGTGGGTCTGGCCGGGAACGTGGGGCACAGTCTTGCTCTGCAGGTGGCCGAGACGCCGCACGACTGTTATGTGATTGAACTGAGCAGTTTTCAGTTGGACAACATGTACGACTTCAAGGCCGACATCGCCATCCTGCTCAACATCACGCCCGATCACCTCGACCGTTACGGCTACGACCTGCAAAACTACGTGGATGCGAAGTTTCGCATCCTTCAAAACCAAACGGAGCAGGATGCGTTCGTTTTCTGGAACGACGACCCCGTCATCGCCCGCGAACTCTCCCGACGTCTTCCGCAAGCTACATTATATCCGTTTTCCGATCGCTATCATCCCTCCCTGAAGGGATATGTGTCGGACGGAAAAATCATTATTGAAACATTAAACGGTACATTTGATATGGAACGAGACTTACTCTCCCTGAAAGGTATGCATAACCTTTATAATTCGCTGGCTGCCGGCATTGCGGCCAGAATACTGGACATACGCAACGAGAAAATCCGGGCGTCGCTGAGCGACTTCACCGGCGTGGAACACCGGCTGGAGATGGTCGCCCGTGTTCGGGGCGTAGACTATATCAACGACTCCAAGGCGACCAACGTCAACTCGTGCTGGTACGCGCTGCAAAGCATCCCTACGAAACTCGTGCTGATTCTCGGCGGCACGGACAAGGGCAACGACTATTCCGAAATCGAAGCGCTCGTGATGAAAAAGGCGCGTGCCCTTATTTTCCTGAGCGTAGACAACACGAAACTGCATGACTTCTTTGACGGCAAGGTGGAGCAAATCGCCGACGCCCGTTCCATGGAAGAGGCTGTCAGGACGGCTTACCGGCTGGCGCAGAAAGGCGATACGGTGCTGCTGTCGCCCTGCTGCGCCAGCTTTGACCTGTTCAAGAATTACGAGGACAGGGGAAACCGGTTCAAAACCTGCGTGTGCAACCTGTAAAAATTCAAACGTATGGAAACCAATAACCCGACCAAAAAAATATTCTGCGGGAGCACGGAGATTTGGGGCATTTTCTTCCTGCTGGCCGCGTGTTCCCTGATCGCGGTCTTCAGCGCGACCAGTACCATCGCCTATTCGCCGAAAAATACGAATATCTGGGCGCCGATCATGCGTCATGCGTCGTTTCTGTTCGGCGGCTTTCTGCTGGTCTTATTCCTGGCGCATACGCATTACAAGTATTTTTCACTGGCCATCCTGCTGCTACCCATCTCCATCGGGTTGCTCTTCGCCACGTTTTTCATCGGTATCAGCGTGCATGGCGCTTCCCGATTTCTGCCCCTGTTGGGATTCCAGTTTCAGCCGTCCGAAATTGGCAAACTGGCCTGTATCGTGTATGTCGCTTTTCTGTTAAGCCGACGGCGGGAATTTTCCGACGACAACGTGTTCAAGTGGATTGTCTGGGGAGTGGCAGCCATTCTCGTGCTGATTTTCCCGTTCAACCTGTCCACGACCGTCCTGCTGGGTTGCGTATGTTTCCTGCTGATGTTCATCGGTCAGATTTCGTTCAGGAAGCTGGGCAAACTGCTATTTTGGGTGGTCCTGTTGAGCGCGGTGTTTGTGTTTGCCCTTTACGTGACTCCGCAGGAGACGGTCAAAAAATACCTCCCCCGCGCCCTTACCTGGCAAAGTCGTGTGCATGCGTTTTTCGGGTCTAAAAAGGCGGGCAAAACGTACATCCCCACGGAAGAAGATTACCAGATCACCCATGCCAAGGCCGCCATTGCTTCGGGAGCGATCTGGGGAAAAGGCCCCGGCCGGAGCGAACAGCGGAACTTCCTGCCCCAGGCCTATTCCGACTTTATTTATGCCATTATCATCGAGGAACTGGGCGTCTTCTTCGGAGGGCTGGGCGTCCTGATACTGTATATCTGGCTGATGGTGCGGGTCGGCATCATTGCCCGGAAATGCAAATGGCTTTTTCCGAAATACCTGGCGCTCGGATGCGGATTGATGATCGTCATTCAGGCGCTTGTCCACATGGCCGTCAATGTAGGCATGATTCCGGTGACGGGTCAGCCGTTACCCCTGATTAGCTTAGGAGGAACGTCTACCCTGCTGACCTGCGCTTATATAGGCATTATTCTCAGTATAAGTCATTACGGCGCCGAGGTGAGCGAGACGGATGAAGTAGAAAACGAAGAAGAAAATTTGCCGGCGGAAATAGAAACAGATTCGGAAAAAAAACCTATATTCGCCGCAAAATCAACTGTATCGGAACAATGAGATCATACCGGATCCTTATCAGCGGCGGCGGGACAGGCGGACACATCTTCCCGGCAATTGCCATAGCCGACACGTTCAGGCAGCGTTTCCCCGAATCGGAAATCCTGTTTGTCGGCGCGGACAGCCGTATGGAAATGGAACGGGTGCCGGCTGCCGGATACCAAATTGTCGGATTGCCGGTCAGTGGATTTGACCGGAGTCGCAAGCTGAAAAACATTTCCGTCCTGTTTCAATTGTTCAAAAGCCTGCGGATGGCAAAAAAACTGCTTCGCGAATATCGCCCCGACATCGTCGTAGGCGTCGGCGGATATGCCAGCGCTCCGACGCTCCGGGCGGCTTCCTCGCTACGCATCCCGACCTTGATTCAGGAGCAAAACTCCTGTGCCGGAATCACTAACAAGTGGCTGGGGAAACGGGTTGACTCGGTCTGTGTAGCCTATGAAGGCATGGAACGGTTTTTCCCTGCACGGAAGATTGTGCTCACCGGCAATCCCGTACGGCAGGAATTGGAAGAAAGCGTCGAGGAGAGGGAAAAGGCGCTGGATTATTTTCAGTTGTCAACCGGAAAAAAGACTGTGCTGGTGCTCGGCGGGAGTTTGGGTGCACGCACCATCAACAACGGCCTGTCGAACGGACTGGATCGGTTGCTGGATGCCGGCATTCAGGTGATTTGGCAGACAGGACGTATTTACTGCGACGCTGTCCAGCGCCGGCTGAAAGGGAAAGATACGCGGAATCTGCTCTGGTATTCCGATTTTATTTCACGGATGGATTATGCGTATGCGGCAGCGGACTTGGTAGTATCGCGTGCCGGCGCCGGTTCCGTCTCCGAGTGTTGTTTGCTGAAAAAGCCGGTCATCCTGATTCCTTCGCCCAATGTGGCGGAAGACCATCAAACCAAAAATGCACAGGCTGTTGCAGACAAAGGTGCGGCCGTCATACTGGCAGACAGGGAGGCGGAAACGCAACTGGTCGATTATATTTTAAGTCTTGTTCACGACACGGAACGGCTGCGTGTGCTCGGTGAACGCATGGCCCTGCTGGCACAACCCCGCAGCGCCGAGCTTATCGTGAACGAAATGGTAAAACTGATGTGCCCCGGTATTCCGGCATCGAGGCGCGATGATTCGGCGTCTCAGTGCAAGATCATGCCACATAAGGTATATTTTATCGGCGCCGGCGGCATTGGGATGAGTGCGCTGATTCGTTATTTCCGTTCCAAAGGCATTGACGTAGCCGGATACGACCGGACACCCTCCGCCCTGACCGAACAGTTGATGCAGGAAGGCATCGACCTTCATTTTACGGATGACCTCCGTTTGATTCCCCCGGGTTTCATGTCCCCCGAAGCTACATGGGTCATCTATACGCCGGCTGTGCCCGAATCACATGCGGAACTGACGTATTTCCGTACGCAGGGCTATAAAGTCCTCAAACGTTCCCGGGCGCTGGGGTTGATTACCCGCTCGGAACGGGGACTGTGCATTGCCGGGACGCACGGGAAAACAACGACTTCGTCCATGACGGCTTATCTTTTGCAACAGTCTTCCGTGGGATGCAATGCCTTTTTGGGGGGAATCCTGAAAAATACGGGCAGTAACCTGATGTTATCCGGACATTCCGACCTGACGGTGATTGAAGCCGACGAATATGACCGCTCCTTTCATCAGCTATCGCCCTGGATGGCGGTCATTACGTATGTCGATCCCGACCATCTGGATATTTACGGCACCGCCGAGGCTTATCGGGAAAGTTTTGAAATTTTCACGTCGCTGATTCGTCCGGGAGGTGCATTGATTCTGAAATCCGGTCTCGACCTCACGCCTCGACTGCAAGCCGGCGTCAAATCCTATACCTATTCGGCAAGCGATGAAAAAGCCGATTTTCATGCGGAAAACATCCGCATCGGTAACGGGGAAATCCGTTTCAACTGGGTGGCGCCTTCCGCGCGTGTGGAGGATATTCAATTGGGCGTGCCGGTGAAAATCAATGTCGAGAATGCCGTTGCCGCCATTGCATTAGCCTGGTTGAACGGTGTTTCCGGCGATGAAATCCGGATGGCGATGAAATCGTATGCCGGTGTGGAACGCCGTTTTGAAATCTGTCTCAAAAAAGAAAACATCGTCATGATCGACGATTACGCCCATCATCCGGAAGAATTGAAAAACAGTATCCTGTCCGTAAAGGAGCTTTATGCCGGACGGAAGGTGACCGGTATTTTCCAGCCGCACCTGTACACCCGGACACGCGACTTTGCGGCGGACTTTGCCGAAAGTCTTTCACTGCTGGACGAACTGATTTTGCTGGATATTTATCCGGCTCGCGAAGAGCCGATTCCGGGTGTTACATCCCAATTGATTTTCGACCGGGTGACGATTCCGGAAAAAACACTTTGCACGAAGGCGCAATTGCCTGAACTCATTGCTGCCGGAACGTACGAGGTCGTCCTGACGCTCGGCGCAGGCGATATTGACCGTCTTGTCGAACCGGTTAAACAAATCCTCGAACGAAAATGAAGCGTATCCTGTCCATAGCAGTTGCCGTCATGTTGCTGGGTTGCCTCGCCCTCGTCCTTTTCATAAAACAGGAACCCGGAGAGAAGAACCTTTGCCTCCAACTGATTGTAGTTATCAGGGACAGCGTGGACAGGCCGTTCCTGCAAGAAAGGGAAATCGTCTCCATGCTGAAAAATGCACGGCTCTATCCGGTAGGCCGTCCCGTCAGCCGGATCAATACGGACAGCATCGAAAAGGTGATTGCCAAAAACGAACTCGTGGCTACGGCCAACGCCTATAAAACGTCATCGGGCAACGTGAAAATTGAAATCACGCAGAAAATGCCCGTTTTGCGCGTATTTGACAACAAGGGAAGTTATTATGTAGACGATTTAGGGCGGGTGATGCCGGCAGATTATCGCTATGCGACCCGCTTGCCGGTAGCCAGTGGAAAAATAGAAAAATCGTTCGCGACAACCGAGCTATTCCGATTTGTATTATTTTTGCAGAAAAATAAATTCTGGAATCATCAGATAGAACAGATTTATGTTCATTCGGAAAAGGAAGTGGAATTGGTTCCGCGCGTAAGCAATTGCCGGATTCTGCTGGGCAGTTTCGATGATTTCAGTGAAAAAATGGAGCATCTGCAATTGTTTTATGAGCAGGCGATGCCGAAACTCGGATGGGAAAAATATGAGATAATAAATTTGAAGTATAAAAACCAGATTGTTTGTACGAAAAAATAAATAGAGTATGCCACACCCAACTTACATAGTCGCCATTGACATGGAGACATCCCGCCTTACCGGCATGGTCGGTAGAAAGAATGAAGACGGGACGGTTTCCGTGCTGGCTGTAGAAAGAGAAGATGCCGCCGGCTGTATCCGCCGGGGAAACATATATAGCAAGGAGTCTACCGGCCGTTTGATGAAACGGCTGGTAGAAAAATTGCAAAACAGGATTGTCGGTAAACTGCCCGACTACCGGATGGAGAAAGTCTATGTCGGAATCAGTGGGCAAACACTCCGTTCCGTCGAACATTTCGAAATGAAAACCCTTTCTTTGGACGCAACCGTTACGGGAAATGACCTCCGTGCCCTGGACGGGCAATGTCGCGCATACCGTCCGAACATGGAGGATGATGTGATAGAGATTGTTCCGCCGGTCTATTATGTGGACGGAAAACAGGTTGAACAGCCGGAAGGACTTCCCGCCGGACGCATTGAGGCGCGTTACAAGCTGATTGTCGGGCGAGCAGATATCCGGAACTGCGTCATGGATTGTGTGAAAATGGCCGGCCTTCAGTTGGCGGGACTGATTGTTTCGCCGTTGTCGCTGGCTGAGGCGACACTTGACAGGAGAGAGAAAGAAGCAGGTTGTATGCTGATAAGTTTCGATACCGGAGTGACGTCGGTCGTGGTTTATCAACAGGGCATGCTGGCACACCTGTCGGTGATCCCTTTAGGCGCCCAACTGGTTACCAGGGACCTGATGAAAACGCTGAAGTTGAGGGAAGAAGACGCTGAATGGTTAAAAGCCACCTACGGTCTTTCCTTCGCGGGGAAAGGGAAAAATACCGATCATCCGCAGGAAGACATTGCTATCGGCGGTCAGAAGGTGGCAGTGAAACGCCTGAACGCCATCATCGAGGGGCGGGTAAAAGAGATTGTAGAGAATGTATATGAACGTGTCCGGTCAACCGGCGATATTGCTTTGTTAGCTTCCGGAATTGTGCTGACCGGCAACGCTTCCGATCTGAAGGAACTGCCGGAACTGCTTCGCCAGCGATTCAATCTGGAGGTCACTTACGCAACGATCCGGAAACAATGGATGGAAAGAAACGGGGACGGGGTTGACAACTGTCATTATATGACGGCTATCAGCTTACTGATTCAGGGTACGGAGAACTGTCTGCTCTACATTCCGCCTCCGGTTCCGGAGCCGGAGCCGGCTGAACAGGATCCCGAAGACGAGAAAACGCCGCAACCCGAAAAAGAACCGGTCAAAATAAATCCTACCGGAAATGCCGGCGCCAAAGGCAGGAAAAAAAGCGGGCTTAGCAACTTAATTGATAAGCTAAAAACGGACCTGTTTATAGAAGATTGGAAAACGCAACAAAACGAAAAATGATGAGCAGAGATAATAAGAAATTAAGCGAGATAATACCTTTCAAATTTCCTGTGGATGCCAGGAAAATCATCAAGGTGATTGGCGTCGGCGGCGGTGGTGGAAACGCAGTGAAACACATGTACAGGGAAGGCATACATGATGTTTCGTTCGTGCTGTGTAACACCGACTGGCAGGACATGCAAGGTCCCGAGGTACCGGACAAAATTGTGCTGGGGCCTACTGTCACGAAAGGGCTGGGAGCCGGCAACGATCCGAAAAAAGCCGAAGAAGCCGCCAGAGAAAGTGAGGAAGACATCCGTTCCATGCTAAACGACGGTACCCAGATGGTATTTATTACGGCTACCATGGGCGGCGGGACGGGCACAGGTTCCGCACCGGTGATTGCCGGGATAGCCAAGGATATGGGCATCCTGACGGTGGGGATTGTGACCATTCCTTTCCTGTTCGAGGGATACGACAAAATCATTCAGGCGCTGGATGGCGTGGAGGAAATGAGTAAGAACGTAGATGCCTTGCTTGTCGTGAACAACGAACGTTTGAGTGAACTCTACCGGGAAGAACGCTACACCAGGGTTTCTGTCCGGAAAGCTTATGCCAGAGCTAATAATACGCTGACGGTCGCGGCTAAAGGCATCTCGGAAGTGATTACCTTGGCTGGAGAAATGAATCTGGATTTTGCCGATGTGGAGAAGATTCTGAAAAACGGTGGTATCGCCATGATGAGCAGTGGCTACGGCGAAGGTGAGAACCGGCTGGAAGTGGCTATCAAAGATGCCCTCAATTCACCCCTGCTAAGCTATAACGACTTTAACAATGCGAAAAAAATCCTTTTCCAGATCACTTCCAGTTCCGACGAACAGTATGAACTGGGCATCGACGAGGTTGAACATGTCCGGAAATTCATGGGACAATTCGAAAAATACATCGAAGTCATCTGGGGATTGGCGTATGATGATTCCCTGGACGAAAAAGTCAAATTTACGCTACTGGCTTCAGGATTTGGACTGGAGGGTATAGATGGTGTACTTAGCAGCAAAGAACGGGAGGAAATTATCAGAAAGAAGGGGATCAATATAGAACAAAAGGAAAAAAGAATTAAACGCTTCTACATCCTGCAAGACAAATCCGACAACCTGATGGCGCGTATCGTCGTCCTGACAGAGGAGGAAATGGAGAACGACTCCTTCCTCCACTGGCTGGAGGAACATCCGGTCTGCGACCGAGAGCCGGAAGAGATCGCCGAGGCACGCATAAAAAAAGTGTCGGGTGCGTCTTCCTCCAGGACCTCCGCGTCGCCGTCGGAAGCCAACAAGCCTCCTTCCATCAAATTTTAATTAATACTTAAATAAACAGGAACAGAAATGAACTTATTCGAACAAATCAGCAGTGACATCAAAGCCGCCATGCTGGCGAAAGACAAAGTGAAACTGGAAGCGCTTCGCAACGTAAAGAAGTATTTTCTGGAAGCCAAGACGGCTCCGGGCGCAAACGATACTTTGACGGATGAAGCAGCGCTCAAAATCATCCAAAAGCTGGTGAAACAGGGCAAGGACGCCGCCCAAATCTATCGGGAACAAAACCGTCAGGACCTGGCCGACGCGGAACTGGCGCAGGTACGTGCGATGGAGTCCTACCTCCCGCAGCCGTTTTCCGCCGGAGAATTAGAAAGCGAATTGAAGAAAATCATTGCACAGACAGGCGCCGCCGGCCCCCGGGACATGGGCAAGGTCATGGGGATTGCCACCAAAGCCCTTTCCGGTAAAGCCGAAGGACGCGCCGTCTCGGAAATGGTGAAACAACTGCTGACGAATATATGATTCGGGAATTTGAAGGAGCTATCCGGAAATAAACCGTTCAAATTGGCGGGAGACGTTTTTGCCATACAACGACTGAAGCCGCCTAAATCTTTTTTTGGGGCGCTATTTTTACCGGGTTTGTCCATGCATGACACGAAAAGCAAACACTGCCGGTTCGGGAACATCCGAACCGGCAGTGTTTGCTTTTAAGACACCTCTGAACCGGAGGTCATAGAAGTCTTGCAAACCGCTCCTTTTGTCTTTACACAACCTTCGTTTTTCGGAAAGAACTGTCAATCAATCCGTAAATATCATCGCATCCGGCTGGCGCTAATTAGCGTTGGCCAACGCCAATCTATTTTCGCCAGCGCTAATTAGCGTTGGCCAACGCCAATCTATTTTCGCCAACGCCAATTAGCGTTGGCCAACGCCAATCTGTTTTCGCCAACGCCAATTAGCGTTGGCCAACGCTAATCTATTTTCGCCAGCGCTAATTAGCG
>JAITAY010000148.1 GCA_031283915.1 Tannerella sp. | reverse complement strand
CTGGATTATGTCTTTGAGCAGTCCATGGGACAGCCCTGGATCGTCAATTCACTGTTTATGCGGGCGACGATGCGGATTCTTGATGAAGACAGCACGGAAACGGTGACTATTGATCATATCCGGGAAGCACGACAACAGATGATCGATGCGAGAGAGACACACCTGGATGCCCTGGCTGTCAGGCTGGAAGATACGAAGGTGAGAAAAGTCCTGGAATCGCTGATATCCGGAGAACCCAATCCGATGTTGGCGGCAGGAGAGGAGTTTCGCTTCTGCTTGGACCTGGGACTGGTGGCGCTCGTAAGAGGAACGCCTACCATTGCCAATCCAATATACCGGGAAGTGATCGCACGGCAGATGACTTATGCTACGCAGTTAGCCATACCCGAACCGGAATGGCGGTGGCAGAAACAGGACGGCACGCTGGATATGGACCGTCTGCTGCAAGAATTTCAGGCGTTCTGGCAGACTAATTCCGAAACATGGGAAGAAATGGTCAATTATACCGAAGCTTTCCCACATTTGCTGCTAATGGCATTCCTGCAACGCGTGACAAACGGACACGGACGCATCGAACGGGAATATGCCGCCGGACGCGGACGCATGGATCTGGCGGTGGAATACAATGGCGCCTGGAACATCATTGAAATCAAACTGCTGCGCAAAGGACGCACTTTCGATGCGGTGGCGGAGGACGGGATACGGCAGACGTTGCGCTATCGCGATACGTTCTCGCCGGCTTTAAGGAAGTCGGCAAACGACGCAACGGCGAATGGCACAGTTACGAACGGCACATCGGCGAACAACACAGCTATGAACAACGCAACGGCAAACGACGCAACGGCGAATTGCTACCTGATCGTCTTCGACCGCCGCCCGGAAAAACCGGCCTGGAGCGAACGCCTGCGGTGGATGACAGCAGGTGATGTGACGGTCATAGGATGCTAACCCGGATATTGTTCGACAATCCGGCTGTTTACTTGTATAATAAAAATAACATCATTTCACCGGTTATCCGTTCGGAAAGGAGTTGCCGGGATACCATAGATGCTGAATATACTCGCTTCGGCATAGTTTTTATACAAGTACCTGACGGCAACGGGAGCAGGAACATCCGTACATGATACGACAAGCCTTGCCGTCCGGGTTTCTATTTCGGCTTTCGCAGGATGGAAAACTTTGTTTTCACCTGCTATTTCGAATCCTTCCAAATCGGTCCACATAGGACAAATGCCTCCGGGCGCATTGTCAAAATCAATGTAAACTTTATCCTCCTTGATTTCCATCGATTTGTATTCCGGAGATAAATATCCGAAACCCGATTTACCGTAGGTTTTCGCCAATGCCCAATAAGCAAGCCTGTTCCCGACGGTTTCCTTATCCATCGGATGAATAAAGACGGGATGTCCTATATCCATTGTCACCGCCATACCGGAATTAGGTATTTCCTTCATATTTTGAAATTGGACTTCCCTCAAACGGGCGGCTGAAGTCCCGTCTGCTCCTTCATAATTGAACGGAGCTATCTGGACAAAATAGAACGGGAAATCGCCGACGCCCCATCTCTGTCGCAAATCTTTCACAAATGCGGGCATTAAGCGAGCATACAAATCTGCATTATTCCGGTTACTTTCACCTTGATACCATAAAAAACCCTTTATCGTAAAATTTATCAAAGGGGCTATTTTTGCATTATATAAAACACATGGCGTTGAGGTCGGATTTCTAACAGGACTGTCATCATTATCCAAAAAGGAAAGGTCGATCTCCTTAAACGGCGAGACGGCTTCCCTGCTCATCCACGCTTCAACCATCGAGCCTCCCCATGAGGAAACGATAATGCCGACCGGGACTTCCATAACTTCCCTGATGCAGGAAGCAAAGAAATAAGCCGTGGCGCTGATGTTAGCTACATTTTCCGGCGCATTTTCCAGCCATTTGCCTTTACAATCGGTTTCCGGTTTTTTACTGAACTGACGAACCCATGAACCATTCTCCGAATCGGTTGTGTACATCCTGATTGGAGTTTTTGTTTTTGCTTTCGCTATTATATCGTTTGTATTCTTTAACGGCTGACGATCGAATCCCCTCATCGGCATTTCCATATTCGACTGGCCTGAACAAAACCAGACCTCCCCTATCAGCACATTTTCCAGTACCGTTTCTTCCCCATCGCTGATATTTATTTCGTAAGGACCTCCTGCAACCGGCGTCGCGACCGCTAATAACCACTTCCCGTCAGCATCGGCGGTTGCAGTATATTTTTTATGATTCCACGATGTTTTAATCTTTATTTTAGCTTTCGGATCGGATTCGCCCCACAGTTTGACGGTCGTCTGTTGCTGCAAAACCATATTATTGCCCAATATTGTCGGCAATTTTACTTTAGCATGAATAAGCGGTATCGAAAACACGATACATAGAATCGAAATAAATATGATAATATTTTTGTTCATACCTGTTATTTTAAAATTGAACAATGAAACACAGATGGGGCCGTCTCAAAAGTCATTTTCCCGTCAATACGAGGCGCGAAGCAGTCGCCTAATCACACTTGCGCCGTGTGTGATGTTGGGCGCTTCGTCGCAATGATGTTGATTCGAGGCTTTCGAGACAGCCTCCATTTG
>JAITAY010000134.1 GCA_031283915.1 Tannerella sp. | reverse complement strand
TTTTCGGATCTAGATAATGTGCCATAATTTTATATTTTATCCTGCAAAGATACTGTATCGTCTTAAAATCCCAAATCCTTACCGTTGAATATTACCTGACCTGTCCATTTCTGTCCCTGATTTCTGCCGTTATACCGGAGCAGACGGCGGTCTTTCGCGAGTGACGACAGGTTTGTTTTTGAATCGTGTCCGTTTGGTTTTTCCCACGAATATATAGTCAGGTATCCGGATGTAAAACACATCTCCATAAGCGGAGTTGCCGAACATCCGGAGTCGGAAATGTAGGCCTCTGCGCAGAAAAGCAAAATTTCCCGCGCAGGAAAATAAATTCTCTGCGCAAGGAATTGAAATTTCCCGCGCAGAAAAAATATTTTCCCGCGCAGGAAATTGGAGGGTACCATGCGGGAGAAATAAATTTCTGCACATGGCGTTTCTCATCCGTCAGTTTGTCTTTACAAACTTCACGTCCTCAAGCGTTTCCTTGATACGCGCACCCGGAACAAAGATGATGCCGGTTTTTTTGATGCACGCGACATCTATTTCTTCGGCCGTGGCGCGACCCTCGGAACTGAGCGTGACGCGGATACTGCCCAGATCACCCAGCCGGATGATCGTGCCGTCTTCCAGTCCGTCGACCGACACATCGACTAATGCGTACAGTACGGCGCGTATATCAGCGCCGCTGACTGTACAGATCTTTTCGATGGACTTGGTCAGGCGATCTATGTCCCACTCGCCGTTCATCACAGGAGAAGCATAGTACTTCTTTTCGCCTCCGCCTGCCACACCGGGCTGTGCCCGCTGAACTGCTCTGAATTTAATGGCCATTTTAACATTCTGTTAACTGTTAATACTTTGTTTTGTTTCTCGCATCCCTGCCCTGCTTTTACCTCCTTTCGACGGGCGAGGCTTTAATTGTTTATTGATTTACTGTTCGTTTGGTCGAACCCGAACGGCGTACAATCTGTTTGTCGAGACGTGCATAAAGTGTACTGTATTATTTTACAGACTGTTCAGTTCTGATCCGGCTATTTTCACCATCTCGCCGCTTTCCTGCATGTCGAGCGCTTCCGGTGTAAATCGGGATACGATCCCGTTCAGTTTTTCCAGCTTCTGTTTTTCTCCACTTTTTGAAAACTCTTCCTTCAATATCCGGATTTTTTCATACGCCTGTATTCCTTCTATCAAACGTTCCATGCGTATGCTGCTTCGTCCACCCGGATAGACAAGATAACAGTCGCCGGCAGCCCATGTGCGGAAGCGCGAGTCGTGCAAGGGGTCGCGCGTCCAACTGTTATACGCCCACCGCAGATAGCCGTCGTAATCCCCTGCCATCGCGTGCCAGCCTGTCCATGCGGCTTCCGCAGGAGGAGAAAACGTAAAAGTATTTGGTCGGGCTTCTGCACAACAAGTATATACGGTGCTTACTTTTCCGTCGTTTTCCCGCTCCAGCCTGACCCCTTCCGGAAATGTATGTCCAAAGGAAAGGCATAAATCATACAACTCCTTTTCTATCTCTGCATGATAGTTTCCCGCCAGAGAAATTTTAAATTCCGGATCGGCTGCCCTGATCACCCGAATCGCTTCCTTCATGGCCTCCAGTCCCCGTTCGTCCATGGCGATTGTGGTTTTGTCAAACCATCCTTTTTCGCGCAAATGTCCGGCAAAACTGGAAAGAAAATTTCCCCAGTATTCGCGGTACACCTCATCGCCCGGCTTTGCCTGCACATACAACACCCTGTTGGTCGCCTGATCAAAATAGTCAAAGTTGAGCGCCCAGGGAATCAGCGTATAGCAGTTAATTTGCCTGTCGATACCTGTACTGTGCATAAATTCAACCCATTTGTCGAATACGGTATAGTCGTAAGACCAGCTTCCGTCTATCTTTTTCGTTTTGCCCACCATGCTGTCGAAAGAGTCTTCGGTCTGTCCATTCCACGGTTTGTGCATGATGGTAGCCGTAATCACCTTTTGACCGGCGTCGGCAAGCATTTTCATGACGGGACGCATGGCTTCGAAATGAGCTTCGCTCCACAGGGGAACCCGGTGATAACGCGCGACGGCATACGGATTTTGCCACAGATCCAAATGAAAACGCCATTCTTTCGGAGAAGGCAATGTGCGGTGCAATATTTCTACCTCCATGCTTAATGTCATCGGGACGGCATTTCGGCTCGAAACGGTCAGAGTACCTTTATATTTGCCCGGTTTGGCGTCGGAAGGTACCCAAACATTTACCCAGACGGATTGAGTCGTATATGCCTTCACATGAACAGATTCTGCAATATCAAGCATGTCGGCAACCAGGGAAGAATCCCAGTCTGCGGTATTCGGGCGCTGTTCGCATCCGCCTTTTCCGTCTTTGTTCAGTTCGTCGGTCATCACGTAGCGGACAAAACTCGTTTTAACACATGCGGACGGAAGAACGGACGAACCGTTTTTTAAATCGCCGACCGAAACGCTCACTTCATCCAGCACCCTGTTCGTCCAAAGAACGGCTTGCGCATTTACCCGTTCGCCCTTCCATGCTTTCAGCAATATGCGGGATGTTTTCCCGACATCCGGCACGTTTCGTTTGGCATAACGCACGTCGATACTGCCCCAGCTCAATTGGGGTTTCTCCTGTTTGCTCCATACCTCCAAGCCGTCATGGGGTTTTGTATCCATCAATTCCTCAAAGGGTTCATTTGTTTGTGCATAACATACTGAAACAGCATAAAATGCAAGATAAAACAGCAAAAGAAATTTTGACTTTTTCATAAATAATCTTTTTTCGTTGAATTGCGTTCCACATACGGTACCGCATCCCTTGTTACCTCTTCCTGCAGCAAGTTCCGGCGACGCCTGCTCCACCCCTTCCCTGATTCCGGCGAGGGGAACGTAAGCCACAAGCCGTACAGTTTCTTTTCCGCGCGATTGGTGGGATGGAATTTCGGCAGTTCAATAAAGACAAGTTCCAGACCTTCGATCTGTTTTTCCATGTTTCCTATATTGACTATTTTATAGTCGTGATAGTAAACCGACGGGTCGGGGTCAAAAGTATCATTTACGAAATTCAGGGCATAAACCGGCTGTATCAGTCTGTAATCTCCGCCTGCATCCAGCTGTCTTATATACGCTTTGGAGGCGTTCAGCAGTACCCGGCGTTTGAAACTGCTGGTCCACTGTATCTGCATTTCTAC
>JAITAY010000114.1 GCA_031283915.1 Tannerella sp. | reverse complement strand
GAGTTAATTTCTTATACAGGTTCTTTATTTCAAGAAAAAACCGACCGGACCTAAACAGGGATACAAGTCTTCCTTTTACGGGATTACAGGTTGCCGGTCGGGTTCCTTTCCTTTTGAATGCTGTGTTATTATATTTTTTTGTCATCGCAAAATTATATATTCCGGCTCTTTTTTCAAAATGCAAATCTTAAGGTAACGGGATGCGGATAGAGACGTCGCAAAAAGGCTACCGAGCGATGCATCCCTGACGGGATGCTCTACTACCGCCTTTTAGCGCTTAACTTGATGATATTGAGTTTGAACTGACGGGCAAGAAGGTGTGTGGGCGGATGCCCTTTTCTATGCTGACGGGCAATGCACAAAACTGTACCGCGCGCAGTATAAAATCAGAAGAATCACAGTTCAGACATTCGACCCTGCACGGAGTCAGACAGTGGGTGGGATGTTTCCCTTCTGCCCATATAAAATCCCTGACGGGATGGGTTTAGGTAACCTATTCGATAATCATATTCAGTCGGACGGCGTGTGTAAACAGTCGGACGGCGTGAGCAGACAGTCAGACGCCGTGCGTAAGCAGTCAGACGGCGTGCGTAAGCAGTCAGACTGCGTGCGTAAGCAGTCGGACGGCGTGAGCAGACAGTCGGACGGCGTGAGTCGATAGCGGCTACTCTCCCCTGTTTACCACCACCTACAGCGACGGTATTCGGGCTAAGATCGCGATCTGCCGCGAAGTGACCGCGCTCAACAGTGTCAGCGGGCGAATCAACCACAGGAAATCGGAATGTGCCGCATTCAGAGCAGTGGCGAAAAGAGTCGCATAAAAGATTCGGCAAGCCGCTTGGGCAGCGGGCGTTTGCGCCAGTGCGCCGGTATGATCTGTTCACAGTGCGTCAGGTCGTTCATGAACATGGCCTTCATCCGGCAGGCAAAAGCGGTCTGATAGACGAAAGCGTTAATCTCGAAATTGTGTTCGAAACTGCGGAAATCAAAATTGGCCGAACCGATGCATGTCAGGGCATCGTCCATGACGAGCAGTTTGGAGTGTAAAAATCCTGCCTTGTAGAAATACACCTTTGCCCCGGCTTTGATCATATCGTCCAGAAAAGAATGGGAAGCCATGTCAGCCGTCCGGGTGTCGGACCGTTCGGGAATCATCAGGCGCACGTCGACGCCTCCCTGGGCTACGGTTTGCAGGGCTTGATTCAAATCTTCGGTCGGAAGGAAATAGGGTGTTTGAATGTAAAGGTATTTTTTTGCGTTCATGATGCAAAAGAGAATGGCCTGTACCAGCGTACGCCAGGGTCCGGTCGGTCCGCTGGTGACAATTTGCAGGATGTTGTCGCTGTAAATCTTCTCCGGGGGATAGTATTCCTTTCCGTTGACGAACTGTTTGCTGATTACGTACCAGTCGATCAGAAAGGCGGACTGCAGCCCGTGAACGCCTTTGCCGGTGATTTTGAAATGCGTGTCGCGCCAGTTTCCAAAGGAAGAACCGTGAACGTAGCGATCGGCGATGTTCATGCCGCCGATGAAACCGACCCGCCCGTCTATCACAACGATTTTGCGATGGTTCCGGTAATTGACTTTGCTCGTAAGCACCGGAAAGGCCACTTTGAGGAACGGATAGACCCGGATGCCGGCTTTCCGCATTTCGCCGAAAAACGCGCTCTTGACATTCCAGCTCCCGACGTCGTCGTAGATCACACGAACCTGAATGCCGGCTTGGGCTTTGCGGATCAGCGCCTGCTGCACGCTCCGTCCGATGGCGTCGTCACCGAAAATGTAATATTGCAAATGAATATGATGTTGTGCACGCCCGATTTCTTCCAGCAGCGCTTCGAATTTATCCGTTCCGCTGGTATAGAAAGACAACTCGCTTCCGTAAAGCAACGGATTGCGGTGGTTCCGGTTCAACAGGCTCGCCAGCGGCCGGTAGGGTGGTTCGACGACGCACCGGTCCTGTACCGGGTGATTGACATGTAACGGTCTCATGATGCGTTTGTACGTACGCCTGGAAATAATCCGTTGCCGCCGGTTGTCCTGTCCGAAGATGAAATAGAAAATCAACCCCGCTCCCGGCAGGAGCAGCAGGACAATCACCCAGGGAATGGTCTTCAACGGATTCCTGTTTTCCAGCAAAACAACGATAACCAAACTCACAATCGAGATTGAATATAAGGCGAACAGCGTCAAGCCCACAATGATATTCAGTTGTATGTCCATGAACAAAACTACGTCATTTGATGGGATAAAGGTACGGTATTCAAATGTGAAATGCAAATTCGGGTAACAGCGCCACGCAGGAACTACATTCAACCACGGAGACACGGGGTACACGGAGATTTTTTCCTCCGTGTCCCCCGTGCCTCCTTGGTTGAATGATTCTCTTGATTCTGACGGCAGGAGTCAGAGGGTAATTCCCATTTTCTTCATCAGGAAACAGGCGTTCATGTTGCGGGCGACGCCTTTGCGGAGACGGTAGGTAAACAGCAGTTCATCGCCGGAAATATCGGCCTCGAAGCAAGCGTTCCCGACTTCGCCGGGAAACGCTTCTTCCAGCGTCCCCAACAGCAGGTCATGCGTGGCGATCAGCCCGCATGTCTTTTGGGCAATCAATTGACGTATCAGCGCCAGCGATCCCGTCTGTTTGTCTTTTGAATTGGTGCCTTTCAGCACTTCGTCCAGGATGATGAACATCTCTTCACCGGCCTGCAGGCGGTCGATGATTGCTTTCAGCCGTTTCAGTTCGGCAAAGAAATAAGATTCGTTGGCGGTCAGCGAGTCGGCCGTCCGCAGGCTTGTCATCAGCGATGCCGGATAGACGGTCAGCGAGTCGGCGTATACGGGCAATCCCATGCAGGCCAGCAGATAATTAACCCCTACTGTTCGCAGGTACGTACTTTTGCCGGCCATGTTGGCGCCGGTGATCACCAGAAAATAAGGACACTTTGGGACGGATACGTCGTTTCGCACGCACTTTTCGCGGTGTAGCAGCGGATGCCCCAGCGCTTTCCCTGCCATCCTGAAACCGGCGTCCGCAATGTCGGGGTACACATAATCGGGATGGTTGAAGGCAAAACCGCCCAGTGAACACAGGGCATCGGTCGTTGCCATCGCCTCGAACCAGCCCTCGAAATGCTGCGCATGTGTTTTGAGCCATTGCTCCAGCGAAATGGCCTGGCGTATGTCGCGCAAATAAAAAATATTCAGCAGCAGACCGGCCATGCTGAAACGCTGATCCAATGCGTCGATGATGCGTGACAGGCGTTTGACAGCCCATGAAGCTTTTCCCGCCCGCGAAACCAGCAACTGTTGCACGGACATCAGCTCTTCCGAACAGAACAGCTCTTTTTCCACCTGTTCCATCAGCAGCGAATAGACGCGCAGCACCCGTTCCATTTTTTCCACTGATTGATGAAGCCGGTGAATGCGTTTTCCCGGAAGATTGGCAAGCAGGAAACTTGCGGCAAACATCCAGCCGGTGACGCTGAACGGAACTTCCCACCAGATATTTCCGGCCAGAAGAAACAGCCAAATGACGGGAATCAACCTCGTCAGCACGTGCCAGAGCGGGTTGGCGGTAAAACGGGCAGACCGTTTGGCCAGCGCCGTCAGCAGTTGCATGTCGTCTTTGCTCCCTTTTCCGGAGCTTCCCGTCACGTAAAAATGTTGCCGGAAGTGCGTTTTCGACGCCAGTTCGCGGATGGCTTGCCGGCGGCGGAGAATGGCGGATTTGTCCGTCAAGGGTTGCAAGAACCGGTTGACCAGAAGCGATTTCCCCATCTCCGTTACCGTCCGGTTGACGCTCTGAAACAGGGACTGGTTTCCGAACAGATCCAAATCCAGACTGAAAGGATGATGGGCATCCGTTTTTTCCGGCGCTCCGTCGAAGGCGCTGAAGTCGTAGTCAATGCCCTGCCGTTCGCTGGCGTTGAGTCGAATCATGGCTTCGGCATACGTTTTTCGCGCAAACAGTTGCGTGTGGCGAACCATGAGCATCACGAACGGAACGGCGAAAACAATTGCCGTCGCCGTCCAAATCATCCAGCCGCTCTCCCGGCAGAGCCAGATCGCCGCCGCTGCGCCGGCAACCAGGAGCAGACGCAAGGTGCCCAAACGGTAGATTTGTTTATGCAGTCTGTCACGCACGGCCGTATGGCGTGCAACCTGATGTTCATAAAAACAAATAATTTCTTTCATCTGTCTTCAACGATTATTTCGCGACAAAGTTAGCCAATTTCGATAATTGCGGGGCATCCTGCAGGAAAACGGGAATTTTACGACAAAAAGTTACTTACCTTTGCCTCCGGAAGGAAAAAGTCTCCGGTATGAAAACGGTTCTTATATTCGGCGGGATGTTGCTTGCCGGGATTTGCGCTGTGGCGCAGACGCCCGAAAAACCCGAACGGCATGTCGATTTCAACAGTCTGCGCATGGCGGTCATTGCTCAATTCCATGCAGTGAAACCGAACTACAAAGCCGACAGCATTCGCAACGTCCTGGACAACGGGCCGTTTTTCTCGCTCTACAAGGACAATTATTTCATTGGCGGCATCCCCTTCGGCGACAAGATGAAGGCAGCCAATTCGAACGTCAAATTCCAGTTGAGCGTCAGACAAAAGCTGACCCGCAGCCGTTTGCCATTTGACACCTATCTGTATATCCAGTTCACCCAGAAAACGATTTGGAACGTCCTGGAAGAGTCGTTGCCCATACACGACATGAATTTCAATCCCGGCATCGGGCTGGGGCATCTGATCATTCATAAAAACAAGTACATCGGGAGTGCATACCTGATGCTGGAACATGAATCCAACGGGAAAGACGATGAATTGTCGCGGAGCTGGAACAAAGTGTCGTTCGGAGGGAATCTCCTGTTGAGCAAAGACATGGAAATGCAACTCAAGACCTGGATTCCCATCATCGACAGCCGGAACAACCGCGATATACTGAAATATAACGGCCTGGCGCAGGGCGTGCTGAGTTACTGGACGCCCAACCAGCGGTTGAATGCCACGCTTGTGACCACCTGGCGTGCCGGAATGTTTGCTTTCAACACGCAATGGGAACTGAGTTTCAAAATCAACAACAACGAAAATCAATACATGTTCCTCCAGTATTACAACGGATACGGGGAAAACTTGCTCGATTACAACACACACCGGAGCATCCTGCGCTTTGGATTCGTGATTAAGCCCCAGCATTTCAGCATTTATTAATTCCGTCTAAGGCGATAACCGTAGAACGAAGGGGATTTGCTTCGCGAACGGCGGGGAACCCGTGCACGGTGAGGAAGCGGGTCGGCATGGTGTCTCGGGAGACTAATCATATAAAAATAACGGGAATGCTCCCTGAGAGGAAGCATCCCCGTTTATTTTGGAATTACAGCATCACGGCCGACAGTTCGGCGTACGCTTTGTTGAAATCGCGTTCGGCTTCCAGCGTTTTGTTCACCGTCTCGTAGAGCAGTCCCATTTCGACGATGTATTCCAAAAGCGAAA
>JAITAY010000073.1 GCA_031283915.1 Tannerella sp. | reverse complement strand
AGGGATGCATCGCTCGGTAGATAAACCGGTATAACCCTCTATTGCATCCTGTTAAGGATGCATCCCTAACGGGATGCAGATAGAGACGTCGTAAAAATGCTACCGAGCGATGCATCCCTGACGGGATGCTCTACTACAGCCTTTTAGCGCTTAACTTGATGACATTGAGTTAAAACTGACGGATAAAAAGGAGGGCAAGAAAGCGCGTGGGCGGATGCTCTTTTTTATGCTGACGGGCAATGCACAAAACTGTACCGCGCGCAGTATATCATTTATCATTCATCATTATTTGACGTTTATACGTTTTTTTGAATACATTTGTGCTCGAAATAAAAAAAGAATCACGTTAGATATATCAGAATGAAAAAGTATTGTTGTATTGTATGGGTTGCCTGTCTGGCGGCCTGTTCTTCCGGCAGTTCGGGAGACAAACCGCATTCGCGAGAATCGCTGACCGGGCATGTCAATCCGTTTATCGGGACAGCCTATGTGGGACATACGCACCCTTCGGCCTCGCTGCCGTTTTCGATGGTGCAGGTTGGCCCGGACACGGGCACGAAAGGTTGGGAACATTGCTCGGGTTATTATGACGCCGACCGTTCGGTAATGGGTTTTTCGCACACACACCTGAGCGGTACGGGCGCTTCCGAGATGGGCGATATTCTGGTGATGCCCGTTACGGGCGACATCCGGTTCGATGCCGGAACGGAAGACAGTCCCGATGCCGGTTACCGCTCCCGGTTCCAGCAGGCTAACGAAGTGGCGCAGGCGGGTTATTACAAAACTTTCCTGGACGATTACGGCATCACGGCGGAAATGACACTTACCCCGCGTGTGGGTTTCCATCGCTACCGGTTCCCGGCCAGCAAGCAGGCGGGGATTCTCTTCGACATGGAACACGGGATCGGCGACGAAACGTATGAGAGCTTTATACAGGCCGTAAACGACTCGACTGTCGCAGGTGTACGCAAGTCCAGGGGCTTCACGCGCGACCACAGCTATTATTTTGCTGCACGTTTCTCGAAGCCGTTTGAGAAAACAACCGTTTGGAACGACGGCGCAGTCTCCGAAAGCCGCACGGTGGAAGGCAAAAGTACCAAGATGCACCTGGCTTTCCGAACGTCCGACGGGGAAACGATTCTGCTGAAAGTAGCTCTCTCGACGACCGGCGTGGAGGGTGCACTGAAAAACCTGACGACGGAACTCCCGGCGTGGGACTTCGAGGAAGTCAGGCAGCAGGCCGACGCAACATGGAACACGTATCTTGCCAAAATCACCATCGACCCGCTGAACGCCGACCAGTTGACGGCTTTCTACACCTCGATGTATCATGCCCTGCTGATGCCCAACCCGGTGACGGACGTCGACGGGAAATACTGCGGCTGGGACGGGCAACTCCATCAGAGCGGCAACGGCGACATGTTCACCAATTTCTCGCTCTGGGATACCTACCGGACGCTGCATCCGTTCCTGAGCCTGATGTTCCCCAGGGAAAACAGCCAGTTTGTCAAATCCATGCTCGAACGCCACAAGCAAACCGGCCTCCTGCCCACCAACGAATACGGGCTGTGCGAAACGTGGTGCATGATTGGCAACCACGCCATCCCGGTGATTGTAGATGCATATCTCAAGGGCGACCGGTCTTTCGATCCGGAAATGGCATACGAAGCCGTCAAACACGCGCAAACGGCAGAACACCGGAAGGCCGACTGGTCGAATTACGACGCTTATGGCTATTTCCCGTTCGACCTGGGCGAAGTGGAATCGGTGTCGCGCACGCTGGAATCCGGCTACGACGACTATTGCGTGGCATTGATGGCTAAGGCGCTGGGCAAGGAAGACGACTATGCCTTCTTTCTGAATCGCGCCGGGTTCTATAAAAATCTCTATGATCCGTCCGTCATGCTGGTGCGCGGTCGCGATTCCAAAGGCAACTGGCGCACGCCGTTTCATTCCTTTGCGCTGACCAGCGAATCGGAAGGCGGCGACTATACGGAAGGGAATGCATGGCAGTGGACGTGGCATATCCAGCACGACATACCGGGACTGATTGCTCTCTTCGGGTCGAAGGAGGCATTTGTCACCAAGCTGGATTCCCTGTTTTTCATCAATCCGGACGAGCTTCCGGGCATCGTGGCCGTGCCCGACGTGACCGGCCTGATTGGATTGTATGCACACGGCAACGAACCAAGCCATCACATTGCCTATATCTACACGTATGCCGACCGGCCGGACAAAACGGCGGAAATCATACGCGAAGTGTTCGACAAGTTTTACCTGCCCACGCGCGATGGCTTGTGTGGCAATGACGATTGCGGACAGATGTCGGCATGGTACCTCTTCTCCGGCATGGGCTTCTATCCGGTCAACCCGGTAGCGGGCGAATACGTGCTGGGTGCACCGCAAATAAAGCAGGTGACACTGGAACTTCCCAATGGGAATCTATTTACGGTCAAAGCGAATAACCTGTCTCAGGCCAATAAGTACGTACAGGCGATTCGCCTGAACGGACAGCCCGTCACCGAAAAAACCATCCAGTATGACGACATCAAGAACGGAGGCCTGCTCGAATTTGACATGACTGACAAATGATTTGGGTGGATAAATAAATCGGGTGATTTTGAGTGAAATGAATTCGACTTCGCGGCATTTGAAGTCGAATTCATCGCGTTTGCAGTAGACTGTATTTCTGTGCAGTCTACTGCATTTGTTTCCGGCATCCCGTCAGGGATGCATCGCCCGGTAGATAAACCGGTATAACCCTGTATTGCATCCTGTTAAGGATGCATCCCCTAACGGGATGCTCTACTACAGCCTTTTAGCGCTTAACTTGATGACATTGGGCTTTAGCCGACGGGGAAAAAGGCGTGTGGGCGGATGCCCTTTTCCATGCTGACGGGCAATGCACAAAACTGTACCGCGCGCAGTATAACCTCTAACCATCTCTTTATGCACAAAACTATACCGCGTGCAGTATAACTACCTCTTTACCCATAAAATCCCGTTGTGCGCAGCATAATAAACCCTAAAACAGGCCGTGTCTCACGAAAATTCATTTACTTTGTACCCTTCAAAAAAACAAAAAAAGCTTATGGCACAAGAAGATGTATTTAAAAAATTGATTTCTCACTGCAAGGAGTACGGATATGTTTTTCCTTCCTCCGAAATTTACGACGGACTCAGCGCCGTGTATGATTATGGTCAAAACGGTGTGGAACTGAAAAATAACATCAAAAAATACTGGTGGGACAGCATGACGCTGTTGCATGAAAACATTGTGGGCATTGATTCCGCGATATTCATGCACCCCACTGTTTGGAAAGCGTCCGGACATGTAGACGCATTCAACGACCCGCTCATAGACAACCGGGACAGTAAAAAACGCTATCGTGCCGATGTATTGATTGAAGATCATCTGGCCAAAATAGACGAAAAAATCAATAAAGAAGTTGAGAAGGCCGCCAAACGGTTTGGGGATGCGTTCGACGAATCCCAGTTCCGATCGACCAATGTGCGCGTGCTTGAATACCAGGCAAAACGCGACGAGATACACCGCCGTTTTGTGAAAGCGCTCAATGATTCCGATCTCGAGGCGATCCGCCAGTTGATTATCGACAGCGAAATCGTCTGTCCCGTCTCAGGCACACGTAACTGGACAGATGTCAGGCAATTCAATCTGATGTTTTCCACCGAGATGGGATCGACGGCCGACGGCGCCATGAAAGTCTACCTGCGTCCCGAAACGGCACAGGGCATCTTTGTCAACTTTCTCAACGTCCAGAAAACCGGCCGGATGAAAATACCCTTCGGCATTGCACAAACAGGGAAAGCTTTCCGCAACGAAATCGTTGCACGCCAGTTCATCTTTCGGATGCGCGAATTTGAGCAAATGGAAATGCAATTCTTTGTCCGTCCCGGCGACGAACTCCACTGGTTTGCCCGCTGGAAAGACCTCCGCATGAAATGGCACCGCGCCCTTGAACTTGGCGATGCCAGATACCGTTTCCACGACCACGACAAACTGGCACACTACGCCAATGCCGCCACAGACATCGAATTTGAAATGCCCTTCGGATTCAAGGAAGTGGAAGGCATACACAGCCGTACCGACTTTGACCTCAGTCAACACGAAAAATATTCCGGAAAAAAGATTCAGTACTTCGACCCGGAATTAAATCAGAGCTATACGCCCTACGTCATTGAAACGTCGATAGGCGTAGACCGCATGTTCCTCAGCATCCTGGCCGGTACCTGGTGCGAAGAAACGCTCGACGACGGCCAGACGCGCGTTTTGTTGAAGTTACCCCCCGTCCTGGCTCCCGTCAAGCTCGCCGTGTTGCCTCTCGTACGCAAAGACGGACTGCCCGAAAAAGCGCTGGAGATTCTTCATCTGCTGCGTTTTGACTTCCGTTGCCAGTATGATGAAAAAGACTCTATCGGCAAACGTTACCGCCGGCAGGATGCAATCGGTACGCCTTACTGTATTACCGTCGATCACGACACGCTTGTTGACAATTGCGTCACCATCCGTTATCGCGACACCATGTTGCAGGAGCGTGTACCCATCGACCGGCTGCACGGCATCATCACCGAAAAAGTAAGTATGCGGAATTTATTGTGCAAATTACAGTAAACAGGCAGAGCGAAGCATGTAATTTGCAGGGAACAACATTGGAATGATAACGAAACAAGTGCATAAAATGAAAACTATATCCATATTTATAGCCTCCGCATACGGAAAAGAAATCAAAAAGTCCGTATACGGAATAAAAGCATGGGGATTCGCAGGGATATTGCTGGCAGCAGCGCTCGTAACATCCTGCAAAGAGGACGACAATGCTTCGGAAGAGGCATGGAAATTCGCCAATGAACAGGCTTTCAAGTCGGTTGCGGGCAATTCCGAATATGTAGAACTTCCGTCGCTCAGTAATAACGGAAGCATTTATTATAAGGTACTTAAAAAAGGCGAAGGCATCAAACCGATTTATTACACCAGTCGTGTGCAAATCTATTACAAAGCCTGGTTTGTTGCCGCAGACCCGACCAAAAACATCCTCCCGGGGACGGTAGCCGGACAGCAACTTTTTGACGACGGCAGTCCGTTGACTCTCTCGATCAACAGCACCGGATTGATGGAAGGGTGGCGACTGGCGCTGCAATATATGGTCGAAGGCGACAAATGGGAAATCTGGATACCTTATGTACTTTGCTATTATCAACCCAGTTACGTCAGCGGCACAGCGGTTCCCTCGTTTATCGAGTCAAGTTCGTTTCCGCTTTATTCGACCATGGCCTTCGAAATTGAAGTCATGCGCGTAGCAGGCATTGACGAATTTTAATCCATCCCGTGTCTCCGACCTGGTATAAAATCAAAAACATGTTGTATAACATAACAAAAAAGGTCGGAGATATTAAAAACATTTCAGAAATTTGCATCGTTCAATAATCCTTTACACAGTAAGGGAATTTTAGCAGGCAGCAAGGGTATTCGTTAGTAAGAAGGAAGATGCTGCACTTCTGTTAAAGAATGGGCAAGCGTTTTTTGAAATGGAAAACAGTTCTTTTTGAGGAATAATTGCATGGCTGTGTCACCATGACAGCGCAGGAGGAGAAATGAAATTACGTACACATAATCTCATAACACCTTTTACCATGCGGAAGCATAATGATTCAATGCAAAGAGACGTCTTTGCATTGAATCATTTTTTTGTTATGGAATGAAAAACAAAAAACGCAATATTCAGAGTTCCTGACCCGTGGGAAACCGAATGGCACACTTTTCATCATTTATTGTCAAAAACCTGAGTTTTGGATAAGGAAACAATAAACATTTGGTATTTGGAGTAAGGAGCTGTCTGAAAATAAACCACCCATTTACGGGTCTGTTTTTCACCCTGCTTCCTCCTGAAAATGCTTACATACCCCGGTATGCGCGCATTTTCAGTCGTTGGATGGCAAATAACATCTCCCGTCAATTGGGATGGTTTATTTCCAGACAGCTCCTAAGACCTCGAAGAGGTCGCATATTTATAGCAAATGGCATATTATAGAGCGTATTCGACCCTTTCGGGGTCGAATAAACCCATATTTTTCATTTCTATAAATAGGCGATACCTTCGGTATCCATGTTTGCTTATCCAAAACTCAGGTTAAAAGAAAATCTATGTATCAATTATTTATAGAAACCGTTTACTAAAGATGGTGACACTTCTATTTCCCTTGCCCGTATCAATATCCATCTTTTTTATAATGATATATGTTTGACGGGGCAGGAACTCTGAAGTTATCAAAATTGTTTTTACTCATTCATATATACTGCACGCGGTATAGTTTTGTGCATAAACAGGTAGTTAGTAGCTA
>JAITAY010000072.1 GCA_031283915.1 Tannerella sp. | reverse complement strand
CCTTTTAGCGCTTAACTTGATGACATTGGGCTTTAGCCGACGGGGAAAAAGGCGTGTGGGCGGATGCCCTTTTCTATGCTGACGGGCAATGCACAAAACTGTACCGCGCGCAGTATAATTCTTATATTCAAATTCATTTCATCTGACATCATATTTCACAAATGCAATAAACGATATGGCAAACAGCACAATACACCACAGGCACAGGATGAATACATCTCCCAGGCTGTCGGCTATCACTTCCCGGAAAGAGGAAGGCTGCATGGTAAATTTCGGCACATCTGCCGGGTCGATGTTTTGCTGCGACACAAGACTCGTACAAAGTCCCTCATTCCAGATCAAATGGCGGCTTTCCGGGTCGGCCTGATCCTTTGCGATGATATACTCCTGATAATTCAGTTGATAATTGTTCACCTGCTCAAAAAAAGCAGCATATCCGTAATAATTAGTGCCGGCTATCTTGTCGCCGAGAAAGCGGAACAGTCCGAACGGACTAACCTTGGAAATCAGAATGGCTTTGCGTGTCTGTTCGAACTGCTGATTATGATATTCTCTCCACAGACTGTTATGAATAGCGGTTTGTCTGTCAATACATGCCTTTCTGGCAAGAGCCACTTCCTCCGGTACGCCATTGGCATCCATCCGCCACCCCGTATAACAGTCTTTCAAGTCCCTCTTTTGCTGTGCTTCTTCCAGGTAAACAGCCGATTCTGCCGGAATTTTATCCGTCTGGGCAGTAACAATCCAACTGACGTTGGGAATGATAATCGCCATCACAGCCCAGCAGACTAAGCATACAATCAGGCTGACGTAGGACCTTTGCGTGAGCGCGGAAACCACAAATCCCGTCAGCAGTGTCAGGCAAATCAGCAGCGCCGATACGAAGAAGAAATAACCTGTTTTGGCATATTCGGCCACTCCCATCTCCAGCGCGGGAGACAACTCGAATATCAGGCAACTGATCATAAAACCCAGTAGAAGGGGGATGAGAAAGACCGTCAGCAGTCCCAGGAATTTGGCGATAATGATGGAAGCACGCGATACACTGTTCGATAACATCAGTCTAAGTGTACCGTCTTCCTTTTCGCCCGAAAAGGCATTGTACGAAAAACAGATACAGAAGAAACTGATGATATAAATCATCAGGTTCGTATAATCTATTGAAAAGTACGAATTCATATAGGGATTGAATCGGGCAAAGGAAGCAAATTCAGGCTCTTCAAACAAATTCATACCGGCTCCGTCCGGTACAAGTCCTTCTACGGAACCGGATATAAATGTAAAAGGCGACGGTGGACTGGAAAGTTTTTGTTTTAACAGGACCATGTCGGATACTGAATTCACTTTTTCATAAGGCTCGCCAGTAAACAGGGATTGAACCTCTTTATTGGCTCCACCTCCCGCCGCATCAAACGCCAACTTCTGATTGTTTTTCAATACAATGGTTTCATGTTCCCTTACCCTGTCACGGTATTGAATGACGGATACGGAGGCATTCAGTATAAATAGTCCCGTGATGAGCGCCCAGGTGAATAACATGCTCCTGTTTAACAGACAGGATTGAAGTTCTTTGATGAAAATAATTTTGATCATAAACCTGTATTTTTATTTGAATGATAAATACTTGTGGCTAACGGACAGTGATAGTATTCCGGAAATGAAGAATATCAGCAGCAGTCCCGTCCATGGCGCCGCTCTCTGCGACCGGTAAGGCATACTGAATTGCGGCAGGTCGGAGAGGTTAAGAGGTATCCTGTTTTTACAGTACCTTTCTTCAAATTCGGGAGGATAATCTTCGTAATGGTTCAGCATTTCCGATTCGGGCACCTGTGTGAAAAAGGCATAACCAAACCCGTCTTTTGAACGGATATAATCCATCAGCATGGAGCGATAATTTTTTACCGCATCCAGGAACTGTTTTTCGCGAAAATCATAATCCGTACCGGCCGACTGCTCGCAGACGCGCTGATAGATACAGTCGGGAATGAAAAGCGTACTCCGATTGTATAACGTTCGCTTGTACAGCAGCTGTCTTTTCTGGTTTTCCTTCATGGCATCCACTTCGTCCATCCGTTTCCACCACCGGGGCAAAGCAAAATCAAGAATCGCTTTTGCTCTGTCAAAATAATCTTTCGTTGCCGTTCCATATTCGATTACAAGACCGGCCGGAGCACCCGAGATATTCAATATACACCAGCCCATATTTACAAAGCCGTCTGTTTCGTTCAAAAACATCATATTTTCAATGGCAATACGCTTGTCCGTTTCCGCTGTCTGTTCCGAAATGCTGTTATCCGAAGGGACTGCAATCAGGCGGTCGATGACGGAAGTGGCCGTAAAGGGGTAGATGAAAACAAGTATCACCCAGACGGTCAGACTGGCCAGCGTGGCAACCGCCGTTTTCGAACTCACGGCCGATATGGCCAGGCTGATAAATACAAAGATGGAAAGGTAAAGAATGGCGGCCATCACGATCCCTCCCACCGCGCCGAGCGAGGCGAGGGTGAAATCCGTCTGCGGGTCGATACTCAGCCAGCCAACCGGAATGAGAAAGACGATAAACACCATGATACACGCTACCGTCATCTGTGCGACATACTTCGACAGATAATATTCGAAAAACCCGACCGGATTGGCGAAAATAAGTTTGCCGGTTTGCTGTTCCCTGTCCTGTACAATCGGGCAGGCAGCCATCAGCACGATGAATATGCCCAGTATCCTGACCGCATCTGAAATGTCCATCCGGTTGAATATTCCGGCAAAAGCATTTTTACGCTGGGAGGTGGTTCGCAGTTCCGGCTGGTCAAGTGCAGAAACGGTCACATTGTTGCCTGTGCTTTCATCGATCCCTTTGGAAAAAACAGACAGTACCGATGGCGGCATATAGACATCTACCTTCAACTGTGAATAAAAATAGATGTTTTCCATTGCTTTTCCGGATTGGATTTGCTGTTCCCGGAAGGTTGCCTGCCGGTCTTTAAAGGACGTTATCTGAAAACTGCTTACAAGCAGGCTTATCAACAGTGAAACCGGTATCATGACCACAAAAGTGAATGATTTGATTTGACCGGCCAGTTCATGAAGCAGTAAAGTCTTGAAATTCTTCATCGCGTGATTGCTTACAAAGGTTCTTTGCATGTCTTCCGGATGGCTCTCAGTTTGCCGTCTTGTAAATCAGTTCGCCGTTGTCATAGGTGACTGCAAACTTGCGTCCCGTATCGCCGGTACGTACCCAAATCTCCTCGTCCTGCTCAAAGTCGTAGAAGCGGCGAATCCAGGTATCAAACTTCCGCTGGTTTTCATAAAGGTCGATCACGCGGGCGCCACGCCCTATTTCCCCGTAACTCATCCATCCGGTGATGTTGCCGTAAGCCAGACTGATTCCTTTCAGGCAGCCGATGTAATTGTTATTATGGTCGTGTCCGACAAACATGCCCATCACGTCCCCGCAGCCGTGCATGGCGGAAAACAGTCCCGGATTCAGTTCCATAATACATTCTTTCTCGTTGCAGAAACCAATCTTCCTCTCTAACGTCGGGTATTCCGGGATGGGGATGTGGAAAAACGCGAATGACGGCAGTGGCTCACCGCCATTCTGCGCCGTGATGATGCGGCTTTGCTTCCGGTACCATTCCACCTGATCGAATTTTATGTCGCCATGCGCATCCAGGCAATAGAATACGGCCGCCGTCTTTTCGGAACCGGAGGCCTGTACGTTGAGCACATAATTTCCGTTGCCGTAAATGTCTTCAGGGCCGTTTTCCGTGAGGCTGTAAGGCAGTTTCGACGCCACTTCAATATTTTGGGCGTAAGTCAATCCATATTGGTTGTCGTGATTGCCGAGCACGGCCGCCCAAGGAATTTTAACTTCCGCAAACACGTCGCCCAGGTTATGCCACGCCTCTTCCGGCTTTAACTGGATCACATCGCCCGTGAAAATCACGAAGTCAGGCTGTTCCACCGCAATCACCCGCCTGATCAGCGTAAGCACACTGTCGGTCTGGAAACAGTTACCGCGGATGTGCGTATCGGAAAACTGGACAATCCTGAATTTACCGTTTTTACCGAACTTCAAAATCTGTTTGTTCGCCGGCTGCGCCGCCATCAGGCTCGTAACGATCCCCATAAAAAAAAGAATAGCTGTTATTTTTCTCATAAGATTACTTGTATTTTTATGCAAAACTACAAAAAAAATCGAGTATGCTCTCTTTCACGGGCTAAATCCTTATTTGAGGCGCTGTTTTCGGATATGAACCAGGGCAACCGCATCAAAATTCCGCCATACTGTTTTATCATCCATATTGCAGGCAGTATATTTGTAAAAACCGTCCGGGTACACGACGTATACCCGTTTTCCCGTGATATACATTTTGCAGTCCCGGAACAGAGCATGCTTTCCGTGTTTTTCGCAGAATGATGCCGTGTGCAGTTTAATTTGGGTGCGGTTGCCCTGGTTTTATACTGTGCGCGGCATTATTTTAGAAATAGGGGCGGCATATCGGTGGCGCAGGATGAAGTCCCGGGGCTGCAGAACGACACCCCGGGGCTGTATATATTTCCGCCTTGTTTCGAATCCTGATGCTCTCTTACCAGAAATAGATATAGAACGCTACGGTAAATGCCAGTATGATGCACGTATGGATGACGTCCCAGCGGTTCCAGCTTGCACGGGAAGCCGCTT
>JAITAY010000068.1 GCA_031283915.1 Tannerella sp. | reverse complement strand
CCTTTTAGCGCTTAACTTGATGACATTGGGCTTTAGCCGACGGGGAAAAAGGCGTGTGGGCGGATGCCCTTTTCTATGCTGACGGGCAATGCACAAAACTGTACCGCGCGCAGTATAGCCGGTATTTCTCCGAAGTTCAGGTTGTCCGGTATTTTTCTTATCTTTGTCACTCGATTATAAATGAATGAATTATGCAATTGACGATTAACCAAAAGGATACGGAGAAATTCCGTATGGTAGGCGACAAGGTATTGATTAAACCGAAACATCCGCAGAACCAGACCAAATCAGGCTTATACTTGCCGCCCACGGTAGAACAGGGCGAAAAAATCCAGAGCGGCTATATCATCAAAATTGGGCCGGGTTATCCGTTGCCTTCGCAAATGGACGAATCGGAAGTATGGAAAAAGAAAAAGGACGAAGAAGTACACTATCTTCCGCTTCAGGCGCGCGAAGGCGACTTGGCTGTCTATTTGCAGAACGCCGCTTGTGAAATCCGTTTTGACGACGAGACATACCTCATTGTACCTCATTCCGCTATTTTGATGCTGATACGTGACGAAGGCTTGTTTGAATAATGATAACCATGTGATTAATGAACAGAATTGTCAAAAAAGAAATCTTTTCGGAAAATGTAGTCAAGCTGGAGGTTGAGGCGCCGCTCATTGCCAAATCCAGGAAAGCCGGTCACTTTGTGATTGTGAAGGTCGGCAGGTATGGCGAACGGATTCCCCTGACCATTGCCGCGGCCAACATGCAAGAAGGCACAATTACGCTGGTGGTACAGCGAGTTGGCAAATCGTCCGCCAAGATATGCGCTCTGAACGAAGGTGATGAAATCACCGATATGGTCGGGCCGCTGGGCAAGGCGACGCACATCGAACGCTTCGGAACCGTCGTATGCACATGCGGTGGCGTGGGCGCAGCGCCAATGCTGCCGATTGCGGCGGCAATGAAAAATGCCGGAAACAGGGTCATCACCGTCCTGGCCGCACGGACGAAAGACTTGGTTATCCTGGAAGATGAATTTCTGAAATATTCCGATGAAGTGATGGTCATGACCGACGACGGGTCGTATGGCGCCAAAGGGCTTGTCACCAATGGCGCGGAAGAGGTCATCCGGCGCGAAAAAGTAGACCTCTGCGTCACCATCGGCCCGGCGGTGATGATGAAGTTCGTGGCTCTGCTGACGAAAAAATATGCGATTCCGACAGTCGCCTCGCTGAATACCATTATGGTGGACGGCACCGGCATGTGCGGCGCCTGTCGCGTGACCGTCGGCGGAAAAACGAAGTTTGTCTGTGTGGATGGGCCGGAATTTGACGCCCATGAAGTGGATTTTGATGAAATGATGTTGCGGTTGAACGCATACAAAGAAGTAGAATAAAATGATAGACAAGGAATATTTGAAAGCGCGGCGGGACGTCCCTTGGCGCGAAGCGTTGCGCCGGAGCATGAAGAACAGGGAACGGGTCGCCATTCCCCGCGTGAAGATGCCGGAACTCGACGCCGTCCGTCGCAGCCGCAGTTACGAGGAAGTGAACCTGGGCTTGACGCCGGAACAGGCGCTGACCGAGTCCGGGCGTTGCCTCGACTGTCCCGAACCCTCATGCATGACCGGCTGTCCGGTAGAAATCAACATCCCCGAATTTATCAAGAACATCGAACGGAACGACCTGCTCGAAGCCGCCCGCGTGTTGAAGGAAACCTCCGCATTGCCGGCTGTCTGCGGCCGCGTCTGCCCGCAGGAAAAACAGTGCGAAAGCTTCTGTATCCACCTGAAGATGAAAAGTGCCCCCGTAGCCATCGGTTATTTGGAACGCTTTGCCGCCGACTTCGAACGTACCAGCGGCAACCTTTCTGTCCCCACCTGCGCCCCGGCCAACGGACGGCGGATTGCCGTCGTCGGTTCCGGTCCGGCCGGATTGTCTTTCGCCGGCGACATGGCACGGTTCGGATACGATGTGACAGTATATGAAGCGTTACATGAAATTGGCGGCGTTCTGAAATACGGCATTCCCGAATTTCGTCTGCCGAACGACATGGTTGACGTCGAAATCGACATCCTGAAACAAATGGGCATCCGGTTTATCAAGAATTGCATCGTCGGGAAAACGATTTCATACGAAGACCTGCACGCCAAAGGTTATCAGGGTATTTTCGTTGCCAGTGGCGCCGGACTGCCCAACTTCATGAACATACCGGGTGAAAATCTCGCCGGCGTGCTTTCCTCCAACGAATACCTGACACGTGTCAACCTGATGGGCGCCAACCGTGCCGAAACGGACACGCCCGTGCTTTTCGGCAAAAACGTCGCCGTCATTGGCGGGGGCAATACGGCGATGGATTCCGTACGCACCGCCCGGCGGCTGGGCGCCGAAAAGGCCATGATTGTCTACCGGCGATCGGAAGAGGAGATGCCCGCCCGCATCGAAGAAGTGAAACATGCCAGGGAAGAAGGTGTTATTTTCCTGAATCTGCACAATCCCGTCGAATACATCGGCGACGGGAAAGGGCGCGTGAAGCAGATGGTATTGCAGAAAATGAAGCTGGGAGAGCCGGATGCTTCCGGCCGGAGACGCCCGGTTGAGATTCCCGGCGCTACCGAAACGCTCGATGTAGATATGGTCGTCGTGGCCATCGGCGTTTCACCCAATCCACTGGTGCCGTCCACCTTCAAGGGTTTGAACATCAGCAAATGGGGCACTGTTAACGTCAATCAGGAAACGATGCAGACCGATTTGCCGGATGTCTATGCCGGGGGTGATATCGTTCGGGGTGGGGCAACCGTCATCCTGGCCATGGGCGACGGACGCAAAGCAGCCGCAGCCATGCACAAGGCCATGGCAAAACAGGTTGTATGACCTGTTTTGCCTGCTTTGAACGCTTTCTTTGAAATGCACCCCGCTTATGTCAAAAAAGCAAGATGCCTTTGTGCGGCACAGGACACCGTTATAAAAGAAAGAACCGGTAAAACAACATTTGTTTACCGGTCTTTACATACAATGTATAGGAACTGTCTGGAAATAAACCATCCAAATTTACGGGAGATGTTTTTTGCCATCCAACGACTGAAAATGCGCGCATACCGGGGTATGTAAGCATTTTCAGGAGGAAGTATGGCAAAAAAC
>JAITAY010000272.1 GCA_031283915.1 Tannerella sp. | reverse complement strand
GCCGTATGGGTATCCGTTTGCTCTGGATCAGGGCAACCGCACCAAAATCAGGTTCAACGAAAACCAATCTCACAACTGCCATTTTGTCGCTTTTAGTGAGGACGCTGTCACAAAAAGCGAGGACGCTGTCACAAAAAGCAAGGATGCTGTCACAAAAAGCGAGGATGGAGGCTTTCGGAGTGGAAACCACTCTGCCTTGAGCGAGAAAAGTTTTGATGCGGTTGCCCTGGCTCTGGATAGGGACCTGCGGGCTTTTCATCCTTCCGCTTCCGGGAGGTGCGTAATATGAGTAAATAAAATAGAACACACGGGAAGAACCTGTCAGAGTTCAAACAGGGGTAGCAGAAGATACCCGCTCCGGACATTCGACCCCGTGTATAGGGTCGGACAATGGCATGGAGGATGACGTGCTACCGGTATAAAATCCCTAACGGATGGATTTTGGGAACAGATACGATATTTTCACTGCTTGGCGACCTTTTGAATGGCGCACAAAAAGAAAGGATGCGTCTCACGACGCACCCTTCAATCAAACATAACATAAAAACAACTATTTATCGAATAAATAGCAATTCCCTGTACTTAGGCAATGTCCACATTTCATCGTCCACAATCAATTCAAGTTTGTCGGCGTGATAGCGGATGACGTCGAAATAGGGCAGCACCGTATCGTGATAGGCCAGCGCCTTCTCGTAAACACATTCAATCCGGTTGGCAACCTTACGCGCTTCGACCATTGCGTCCGCATTTTCCTTAATGGCAACCACGTGCCTGGCGATCTCTTCCACCAGCGAGGCGTCCAGACTGGACAGCTCGGCTGCTTTCTCGGGCGGATAGACGGCCTTGATTTTATAGAGATTGTCCAGCAGGACGGACTGGTAGCGCGTGGCGATGGGGATGATGTGGTTGATGGCCAGGTCACCTACAACACGCGCCTCGATCTGAATTTTCTTCGTATAGGTCTCCCACTTGACTTCGTTGCGTGCATGCAGTTCCTTCTCGCTCAGTACGCCGGTGGAGGTGAACAGACGGATGCTGTCTGTGCTGGTGTAGGCGTTGAAGATTTTCGGAACGCTCGTCTCGCAGTCCAGGCCGCGCCGGGCCGCTTCTTCTTTCCATTCCTCGCTGTAGTTGTTGTCGTCGAAGCGGATGGGTTTCGAGATTCGGATGTATTCCTTCAACACTTCGAAGATGGCCTTTTCCTTCGTCGCGCCCTGACTGATTTTCCCGTCAACGGTCTGTTTAAACTCAATCAACTGGGCGGCAACGGCGGCGTTGAGCGCAGTCATGGCCGAAGAACAGTTGGCCGACGAGCCGACGGCGCGGAACTCGAACCGGTTGCCGGTAAAGGCGAACGGCGAGGTACGGTTGCGATCGGTGTTGTCGAGCAACACTTCGGGAATGAGCGAGATACCCAGGCTGAGCCGCTTCTTGCTGTCAACAACGATGGCCTGCTCGGTCGTGCTGCCTTCCAGTTGGTCGAGGATGGCGGAGACTTGCGTGCCGAGGAAAGCCGAAATAATCGCCGGCGGCGCTTCGTTGGCGCCAAGCCGGTGAGCATTGGTGGCCGAACTGATGGAGGCTTTCAGAAGCGCGTTATTTTTGTAGACAGCGACCAGGATGTTGACTAAGAAGGTGACAAACTGGAGGTTTTCTTCGGGCGTCTTGCCGGGGGTGAGCAAGCCGACGCCCGTGTCGGTACCGAGCGACCAGTTGTTATGCTTCCCTGAGCCGTTGATCCCGGCGAAGGGTTTCTCGTGCAGCAGGATACGGAAGCCATGACGACGGGCAACCTTCTTCATGATGGACATGATGAGCAGGTTCTGATCGACGGCCAGGTTGGTCTCGTTGAAGATGGGCGCCAGCTCGAACTGGTTGGGCGCCACTTCGTTGTGACGTGTCTTCAGCGGGATGCCGTACTTGTAACCTTCGAACTCGAGATCCTTCATAAAGGCCGTGACACGGGTGGGAATGGCGCCGAAATAGTGGTCTTCGAGCTGCTGGTTCTTGGCCGATTCGTGGCCAAGCAACGTCCGTCCGGTCAGCAGGAGGTCGGGGCGCGTAGCATACAGCCCTTCGTCAATCAGGAAATATTCCTGTTCCCAGCCGAGGTAGGAATAGACCTTGCGGACGTTGGGGTCGAAATAGTGACAGACGGCCGTAGCGGCGCGATCGACGACGCTGAGCGCCTTGAGCAGCGGCGCCTTGAGATCGAGCGCTTCACCGGTGTAGGAGATGAAGATGGTGGGGATACAGAGCGTATCGTCCATCACGAAGGCGGGCGACGAAGGATCCCAGGCCGTATATCCGCGCGCTTCGAACGTGCTGCGGATACCGCCGCTCGGGAAGCTCGAGGCGTCGGGTTCCTGCTGTGCCAGCAGCTTGCCCGAGAACTCTTCGATGATGCTCTCGCCCGGGCCGTTGGCGTAGTCGATGAACGAGTCATGCTTCTGCGCCGTGCCGTCGGTCAGGGGTTGAAACCAGTGCGTGTAATGGGTGGCGCCCAATTCCATAGCCCACATTTTCATGCCGGCGGCCACGTCGTCCGCAATCACCCGGTCGAGCGTTTCGCCCTTTTCGACGGCGTTACGGATGGCTTTCAGCGTCTCCTTCGAGAGGTATTTGGCCATCGTCGAGGAGGTAAATACATACTTCCCGTAGAAGTCGGAAACGTACTTGGACGGGGAGGAAACCTGAAGCGCTTTCTTCTTGAACGCTTCTTCTACTGCTTTGAATCTTAATGTACTCATAGTTGTAAAGTTTGTAATATGATTATTTATAATGAATTATTTCAGGATCATGTTGCCGGCGAGGCAACGTTCAATCATTTCGTCGGGCCAGAGCGACGCCTGCACCTCGCCGATGTGTGCGCAACGCAGGAAATACATGCACAGGCGCGACTGTCCGATGCCTCCGCCGATCGACAGGGGGATACGTCCTTCGAGCAGCGTCCGGTGGAAGTCGAACGCCGCACGTTCGGGACACCCCTCCAGTTCGAGTTGGCGCAACAGGGCGGGCGGATCGACGCGGATGCCCATCGAAGAAATTTCAAAGGCGCAGTCGAGCAGCGGATTCCAGAGGATGATGTCGCCGTTCAGGCCGCGGTGCGTCGCATCGGTCGGCGTTGACCAGTCGTCGTAGTCAGGCGCACGGCCGTCGTGTTTCTGTCCGTCGGCCAGGATGGAGCCAATGCCGATGACGAAGATGGCGCCGTATTGACGTGCCGCTTCCGTTTCGCGTTCGCGGGGCGAGAGCGAAGGATATTCGGCCAGCAGGTCTTCGGAATGGATAAACGTGATACGTTCGGGCAGGAGCGTTCCGGCATCGGGCAGCAGAGCAGCCGTCTTCCGTTCGACGGTCTTGACGACGGAGTATATCTCCTCCACCCGGTTGCGCAGGAAGGCCAGGTTACGGTCTTCGGCACAGATGGTGCGTTCCCAGTCCCACTGATCGACGTAAAGCGAATGGATATTGTCCAGCTCTTCGTCGGCGCGGATGGCGTTCATGTCGGTATACAGTCCGTTACCGGCCGGTATTTGGTACAACCCCAGTTTGAGGCGTTTCCACTTGGCCAGCGAATGGACGATTTCGGCACGCCGGTTGTTGATGTCGCGCACGGGGAAAGAGACGGCACGCTCGACCCCGTTCAGGTCGTCGTTGATTCCGGTACCGGAAAAGACGAACAGCGGCGCGGTCACCCGTCTGAGATTCAACGTCCGTGCCAGCTCGTCCTGAAACAGGAGCTTGAGCATCTTGATAGCCTCTTCCATTGCCTCGGCAGGCATGGATGGCTGATAATTGGTTGGAATGTAAAGTTTCATTTTCTATTTACTCGTTGTTTTTTTGTTGTTTGATTATGTTTGTTATCACTCTAATGTTCTATTTGTTTCGATGCACAGAGGCGGAGGGAAGTACAGTAACCCCAACTCAACAAACTCCCCTCCTGATTGCCTCGTACATCCTCTTCAATGATTCATTGTTACTGTTTTGCCTTTCCTCCGTCCTCTTCCCGCCAAGGGGAAAAGGAGGAGAAACGGCGTTTTAAATTCATCATTTATCATTTATTAATTATCAATTATTCAGTTATAAGCAGCTTCGCCATGTTCGTAAATGTCGAGCCCTTCTTCCTCAATACGCCTGGAGACGCGGATGCCGAAGGTCACGTCAAGACCCTTGAATATCACGTAGCCCATCCCGGCTGCCCACAGTCCAATGATTACGGCTCCGGTTAACTGAGCCAGCAACAGGCTTGCGCCTCCGCCGTAGAACAGACCGCCATCGACCGCCAGCAAACCGGTCATGACCGTACCCACCAGACCGCAGGTACCGTGTACGGACGAAGCGCCTACCGGATCGTCAATCTTGAACACCTTGTCGATGATTTCAACAGAGTATACCATCACAATACCGCAAACAGAACCGATAATGATGGCGCCCCAGGGCGAAACGGCGTCGCAACCGGCCGTGATGCCGACCAGACCCGCCAGTACGCCGTTGAGCGTAAGGGAGAGCGACGGTTTTTTGTATTTCGCCCAAGCTGTCAGCAACGACAGGAATCCACCGGCACAGGCGGCCAGATTCGTCGTCAGGAAAACGTGCGAGATGGCCACGCGGTTGTCTTCGCCGGCTGCTGCCAGTTGCGAACCGGGATTGAATCCGAACCAGCCGAACCACAGGATGAATACGCCCAACGCGGCAAGGGTGAGGTTGTGTCCCGGAATGGCTTTTGATTTGCCGTCCTTAGCATACTTCCCGATACGCGGGCCGAGGATGGCGGCACCTACAAGCGCTACCCAGCCGCCAACGGAATGGACGATGGTGGAACCGGCAAAGTCATGGAATGTCGCACCGACATGCGTGTCCAGCCATCCGCCTTCGGCCATCAGCCATCCGCCGCCCCACGTCCAGTGGCCGGAGACAGGGTAGATGACGACGCTGATAAGAATCGTGTAGATCAGATACATGTGGAACTTGGTACGCTCGGCCATGGCGCCCGATACGATCGTGGCCGCCGTGGCGCAGAAGACGGTCTGGAATATCAGGAATCCCTCCGTGGGCAGACCGTTACCGAAGAACGACAGGTCGCCGAAGTTCGGCATACCGATGAATCCGGCACCTTCCGAACCAAACATGATTCCAAAACCGACAAAGAAGAACAGCAGCGAACCCAGCGTGAAATCGACAAAGTTTTTCATCAGAATATTACCTGTATTTTTAACGCGGGTGAAGCCGGCCTCGACCATGGCAAAGCCCGGCTGCATGAAAAATACCAGCATGGCGGCGAGCAGCATCCAAACGGTATCAAGCGACACGCCGTTGCTTGCGACGGTTTCACTCAGCCCGTCGGCGGCTTCCTGTGCATAAACTCCCGCTGCAAAAAGAACGGAGAGCATGATTCCGGCCATAGCAGACCGGGTAAAACGGTGTAATGTATATTTTTTCATACCTCTACATTTTAAATTATTCATAAAAACCTGATTGATTATTTTTCCTGTTCGGCATTATACAGTGCAATGTCGCCCTGCTCACCCGTGCGAATACGGATGGAGTCGTCGATGGTCGAGATAAAGATGCGTCCGTCGCCAATCTCGCCCGTCTGGGCGGTCTTGAGGATGGCATTTACTGTCTTGTCCACGTTCACATCGCGCACCACAATCGTGAGTAGCGTGCGCTCAATGTAACTAGTATCATACACTATCCCGCGGTAAATACGTTCCTGCCGGGTCTTTCCCACGCCGCGCACGTCATAATAGGAAAACCATTCAATGTCGGCTTCCAACAGCGCTTCTTTCACTTCTTCAAACTTGGTCTTGCGAATAATCGCCTCAATCTTTTTCATACCTGTTTCTATTTGGTTGATAAAACATCCATTAGGTTTCCCGCTACAAACTGATTCCAAAGACGAAATACGTTTGTTTGGCCGCCGGATTGAAAATCACTTTCGAGAAGGCCGGAAGGGTAAACGATTCGGTAATCTTAATTTCCTTCGACCCGGTGATTCCGAGATTCACGACGTTGAACTTGTCTGCATAAATGCTCTCCCAGGGCGTGACGCCGAGTTCAAGCTTCAGACCGTAGTCGCCCACCTTGAAAGGCGCGCTTGCTTCGATGTACGTGGAAAACGCCCGTTTTTCGGCATCGGAAGCCTTGAAATCGGCTCCGGCGAAAAACGTGTTCCACGACAGGGCCAGCGGCCCGAAGTCATAACCGACTGTGGCTTCAAACATGTGAGCCGTCTCTTCCGACTTGTAATTGAAATAGTCGGGAGCCCATTCTTCATCCCCCCGATAGGCAAACCAGTAGTCTGTAATAGCGAGACTGAGGCCGCCGATGCCGTAGCCCAGCGTGAAATCAAATTCGTCCACGTAGGCGGGCGAAATAAAGCCGACCGACCCCCAGGCCGCCAGCGAAAATCCACCTGCTGAAAAAGATAATGCCGGCTGTACGCTGACACCGCCACAATACGCACCCCGCCAGACATAACTGCTGACCAGGTCACCTCCCACAGAAAGTTCCTGCGCCCCCATACGGGCAGGGGCTGCCACTAACACGACGGCCACAATGGCTGTCATCGTCAAGATTCTTTTTTTAATGTCCATACTTTTCATTTCTTTCATTTTATTAAGTTAGAGAATCAGTTAGGGGTTTCCCGCAGTGTCTGTCCGTGCGTTGTGCGCATCAACTACATGAAAATACTCATACGTTCACCCTTTTATTTTAACCATTTATAGATTCGTTCCATTGCTTCGGTACAGTGTTCCCGCGTGCCGAAGGAGGTCAGGCGGATATAGCCCTCGCCGCTCGGCCCGAAGCCGACGCCCGGCGTGCCGACGACCCTGGCTCCGTGGAGCATACGGTCGAAGAACGTCCACGACGAGACGCCGTCAGGTGTCTTTATCCACAGGTAGGGAGCATTGTCACCGCCCGAGGCGACCGTCAGACCTGCACCGGCAAGCCCTTCGCGCATGATGCGGGCATTCTCCATATAATATTGAATCACCTCCTTGACCTGCGCCGCGCCTTCGGGCGAATAGACCGCCTCGGCGCCGCGCTGGGTGATGTAACTCGTACCGTTGAACTTCGTACACTGGCGACGGCTCCACAACTGGTTGAGCGGAACAGCTTCGCCGCCGGTCGTAAATCCCTTCAAATCTTTCGGTACGACGGTATAGCCGCAACGTACGCCCGTGAACCCGGCCGTCTTCGAGAAACTCCGGAACTCGATGGCAACCTTTCTGGCATCCTTGATTTCGTAAATGGAATGCGGGATGTCCGGATCCTGAATATAGGCTTCGTAGGCCGCATCATAGAGAATCAACACCTGATTCGCCAGCGCATAATCAACCCATTTCTTCAGCGCTTCGCGCGTGATGGATGCGCCGGTCGGGTTGTTGGGATAACAAAGGTAGAGCATGTCCATCCGTCGGTCGGGGATGTCAGGGATAAAGCCATTCGATTCGGTACAGGGGATGTAGACGATGTTGCTCCAGCGACCGTCCTTGAGTTCGCCGGCGCGTCCACCCATGACGTTGGAGTCAATGTAGACGGGATAAATCGGGTCGGTCACGCCAACGCAGTTGTCGCGTCCGAGCATGTCGCCGATGTTACCGGAATCGCTCTTGGCTCCGTCACTGACGAAGACTTCGCCCGGTTCGAGCGTGACGCCGCGCGGAGCGTAGTCATGCCGGATGATGGCGTCAATCAGGAACGGATAACCCTGGTCGGGGCCGTAGCCGCGGAACGTCTGGACGTCGCCCATCTCGTCTACCGCCTTGTGCATGGCGTCACGCACGACCTGCGGCAACGGACGGGTCACGTCTCCGATACCTAAACTGATCACTTCTGCCCTGGGGTGCGTCCGTTTGTAGGTCTGCACCCTCCGCGCAATATCCGAAAACAGATAATTGCCGGGCAGTTTCAGAAACTGTTCATTTACTAATGCCATTTTTATTCGAATTGTAGTTATGTATATATGTATGTATGTTTGTCGATTGTTGCGAATGGAACGACGCAGGATACACGGTACGGCGTACACGGTTTTTGTCTTTGTTCGTGCACCTTGTTTTTTGCGTCGTGTGCCCGGAATGCGTGAAGTCATACCGTCCGAAACAAATCCGTAACCGTTTCCGGCTCCGTATGTCCTGTGAATATGTATCGTTCCTGCCATTTTTAAATTATTCAATCTTCCGTAAATTCCTTTTTGTTCGTTTTCGCTGCAAATATATATCTTTTTGTCATAACACAAGCATAAATCACAAACAAAATGTATAGTTTCTTTCGTGATATTGCAATCTGTTACTTATTATCTTCCGTTTGCAACAAATCGTTATTATATATCCGTATTTTCTGTCAAATCAAACAATGCAGACAGGAATACAGATTTGAAAATCTACACTTGTTTCTTCCGGCCACAGCCAGTCCACCATCTTTCTCCTGTCTCGAAACGCGGAGACACCCTTAATTTGCAAAAGATTTTTCTTTTGCAAATTAAGGGTGCCTCTGTGTTTTTATGCCATTCCTGCGTGTATTACTTACCGCCCCACTTGATGCGCTGCGAAAAATACATGATGACGGCAAGGATGACAAACAGTCCGATGCTTCCGGCTAGCAATGCATACGTTTCCATCTGTATAAGAACAAAAATATACAGGTACAGCAGCGCCAGTAAGCCGCCGATAGAGAATGCCATTTTTTTTGCCTTGAGGATACCCGCCATGTATGACGCAAGCAACAGCACGGTCATAAGCGAAGCAATTACGTATGCCACGCAGAAGCCGGCATGTTCCGAAATAGACACGAGCAGTGCGTAGAAGAGACACAGCGCCAGCCCGACCAACAGATACTGAAACGGATGAATGTTTTTTTTCTGGATAATCTCGACGAAGAAACAAGTCACAAACGTCAGCAAAATAATGAGTATGGCATATTTGACGGAGCGCATGGCTTTTTGGTAATGCTGCACGGGAATCAGCATTTCGACACCGAAGACGGAGGCCGACACATCATGCTGCCATTCATCGCCATAAATCGCCTGCGGATAATTTCTGTTCAGATGCATGATTTTCCATTCCCCCGTAAAGCCGTTTTCCACATTACGCTCGTTCGGCAAATAAGCCCCCGTAAAACTCGGCGTATTACAGTTCGATTCCAGTTTCACCCGCGTCGTTTTGCCCAGCGGAGCAAACATCAGCGACTGCGAACCTTTCAGTTCGATATGAGCGGAAAATGCTACGGTTTGATTTTCGACAAGCGAATTTAAATCGACAGCCACTGAAATGCCCGAAGTCAGGATTTTGTTGTGCCGTATCCCCGGATTGAAAACAAGTTCACGGCCGCCCCAGTCCATAAGAACCCTGTCTACGATACCGCGCATGTCCGAAATGCCAATATCCAGCGTCACCTCGTCGAAGAGGATGCCGCCGGCTTTCACCAGCGAAATCAGTTCTTCGGGCGCCACGAACGAACCCTTCAGTTCGAGCGGCGCATTGTAGACGACCACTTCGTAAAGCCCGCGCTCAAGTTCCCTTGTGCGGATTTGACCGCTTATTTCCAGCGATTCGGGGAGGATTTGATACGCCGTCACGACGGTTTTCGTTTCTTTTTTCCCCTCGTTGTTCAGACCCGTTTGTTCCGTTTGGAACGGGACGGTCAGTATCGGCCCCATGATGGTTTGCGCGCCACTCCATTTCTGGCGCACTTCGTTCGAGGCTTCGCCGGCTGTCTCTTCGCGCTCGCGTATCAGATTTCCGATCATGAACATCGGAATCAGCAGGAGCAGGGTCAGAAACCCGATAATAAACGATTTGAATACCATGCGAAAACGCGAAAAAAACGATTGCGGCGAATTGATTTGCCGTTGCGGATTGAAACCGCTGGCAGGTTCCTGAAATACGGCCTGCTTCTGTTCATTACCAAAATCTTTTGAATCCATAATTCTGTAATTTTAAAATAGTACTTTGCAGTACAAAGTTGATAAATATAGTTTTGTTGATAAATAAAAAGTCGTTTTGTCGTAAAATGATTTTGTCTACTTGATTTTCAATAACGTTTCGAGAGCGCGGATATGATTGATAAACGCCTCGCGCCCTGAATCCATAATAGCATAGGCCGTATTGGGTTTGCGGCCTATAAATTGCTTGCTGCTTTGGATATAGCCAAGTTCTTCCAGCGCCCGCACGTGGCTTGCCAGATTCCCGTCCGTCAGGTTCAACTGCATTTTGAGGCTCACGAAGTCAAAAGATTCGTTTGCCATCAAAACAGTCATAATACCCAGCCGTATCCTGTTTTCAAACGCCTTGTTTATATCTTGAATATTAACCTTCATCACGTCGAGATTATACAGTGATCCGATTGCCGCCCTGTCTGTTTACATCCGGCTTTCTGTCGTATTTCAGATAGATGAAAACGCCGTACACAATATGAAAAACGCCGAATCCAAGCATCCAGAGCAGCAGCGCATGACCGTCGATAAAACCGCCCGTCAATCCCAGAGCCAGCTCGGCATAACCCAGGAAGCGCGTATTCGAATAAGTATAGCTCGACGCATTGACAAGCGCAATGCCGTAGAAAATCAGCATGAAATCGGATATCTGGCCATATTCCTGTTTGTATATCAACGTCAGGCACAGTATGCCCCCAACAATCAGCGGCAGGAAGAAACTCCACAGGAAACGCCGCACGGTAATGTTAAAAACAAGCGGCTTCTGCTGTTTCTTTGCCTTCCGGTACGAAAAAGCGTAGACCGTGCCGATACACAGCAAAATCAAAACGGCGGCCGAAAATTCCATCAGTTGTAACCGCCAGGACATGTTAACCCTCAATTGCGGAAAATCTGCAAAATCCAGTGCGAGACCGCTTTCGTTCCCCAGTATGTTGCAGGCAATCACTGCGGCAACGCAGGCGTAGACGCCTACCAGCACGGCCGACATACCGCTTAATGTCAGGAATTTGGATGACTTCTGCATCATATCCCTGATTTCATTCAGTGTACTTAAAACCTCTTTATTCTTCATATCAAAAAGTACTTTGTGCGGCAAAGTTAATGAGATATTTTTATCTGCAAGAAAAAACAGGATCTTTTTTTCTGCACAAGCAGGCTTGTGCAGAAAGCCGCTGCCTGTTGCGCGGGTTGCATTTTTAAAATGCGTTTAAAACTGTTGGGCATATACGCCTGTCAAACCGCTCCTTTTTTCTTTCCACCGCCTTCCTCTTTTTTGAAAAAAACCTGGAAATCAACCGGAAAACATCATGTCGGCTCGCTATCCGACATGTCGGATGGCGAGCAAATATCTCTGTTTTTCC
>JAITAY010000248.1 GCA_031283915.1 Tannerella sp. | reverse complement strand
GTCACTCAATTTATACCGGCGTGACAGGAAGCACTCCGCAACAGCAGCAAAAATCCCGGTAGCTAAAATCAGGGATGAAATTCAAAAACAACTGTAAATCAGCCGGAAAATATCATTTCCACTCGCTATCCACTATGAGATATAGCGGGCAAATATCTCGGTTTTTCCCAAAAAACACGGAGGTGCGACAAAAGCAGACAAAAGATTTGGAAACAGTTCCGGATAGACGGCGCCTACGACCCGGATAACGAGTCGATACTGATTCACTCGGAGCCGTTCGGGAAATTTGCAGTGAACGTGCCGCGTGGCCTTGCGGCGCGGCAGTTTGTGGAGCAGTTCGATCCGCAGCAGGTCTCCGGGCCTGATTTTCCGGTTACATTTAATTTTGGCGAAAAGGGGGAAATGCTATATCTTTGGGACGTATTTCCAAATAAGACATTAAAATAATAAGATTATGGCACGTTATCTTGATCCTAAAAACGATTTGCCCTTCAAGCGGATCTTCGGCGAGCATCCTGATTTGCTGAAGAGTTTCCTCAATGCGCTGCTGCCGCTCGAAACGGAGCAGCGGATAGAAAGTCTGGAATATCTTCCGACGGAGCAGTTGCCGGAAAGCCCGGCCCGGAAAAACTCCATTGTGGACGTGCGGTGCATGGACAGTTCCGGGCGCCAGTTCATTGTGGAGATGCAGATGTTCTGGAGTACGGCCTTTCCAAACCGGATGCTGTTTAATGCCTCGAAGGCCTACGTGCGTCAGCTGGACAGAGGCGAACATTATTATCTGCTGCAGCCGGTCTACAGTCTGGCAATCCTCAACGACGTTTTTGACAGGCAGACGCCGGAATTTTATCATCACTTCCAAATCGTAAACTGCCGGAATACGAATGAGGCCATCCGGGGACTGGAATTTGTACTGGTGGAGCTGCCGAAGTTCAAGCCGGAGAAGTGGGTAGACCGCCGGATGGCTGTGTTGTGGCTGCGCTTTTTGAAGGAAGTGAGAGAAAATTCCGCTCCCGGGGATTTGAAGGAAAGCGAAGATATCCGCAAAGCGCTGGACATGTGTGAGGAGGGCGCCTTCACGGAAGCCGAACTGTTTGTCTACGAGAAGTGCTGGGACGTCATATACACCGAAAGAGCACTTCTGGCAGCAAGCCTGGCGGAAGGTGAAGCAAAAGGTTGGGCGGAAGGACGTTCGGAAGGACGAGCGGAAGGACGAGCAGAAGGACGAGCAGAAGGTTTGGCAGAAGGTGAAGCAAAAGGCGAAGCAAAAGGTCGAACAGAAAGTTTAACCAGCGTAGTTCTTAACTGCAAGCACGACGGTTTTTCGTTGGAGAAGATACAAATGATTACGGGTCTCGAGCGGGAAAAAATTCAGGAAATCCTTTGCTCGGACAGTGAAGGATAAACCGGATTTTGAACATCCGGTTCCATTTCTTTCACGGGAAAAACATTTATGCCGGGTTTCGTGCGGTGCAAGCCTGCCCGGCCTGTTCCATTCTCCGTTCTTCTTCCCCATGCATACGGCGTCCGATGCACAGGGTGTCTCAATAAAAGAAAAGAATTAGGAGCTGTCTGTAAATAAACCATCCCGATTTACGGGAGATATTTTTTGCCATCCAACGACTGGAAATGCACGCATACCGGGGTATGTAAGCATTTTCAGGAGGAAGCAGGGTGAAAAACAGACCCGTAAAGGGGTGGTTTATTTTCAGACAGCTCCTTCGTCCAACGAAGCATGACTTTTGATATGTCGCGATTCTTCCTTACATTTGTCCTCAATTATACATTATCTATAAATTTATGAGTCATTCAACGGATTCCATTTCCAGACTGAAAACAGTGGAACGTCTCATGCAGAATGCACTGGATGAGACGACCTGCATGCCGCAGAAAAACGGGCGTCCTCTGCCCGTTCCGGAGAAACTGAAACAGATCGTCGATCTGGTGAAAGAGATTGTTTTTCCCGGTTTCTTCAGTGCATCAACCGTTCATCCGCTCAATCAGCGATGTTACATCGGGACTCATCTGGATAACTTGAACGTTTTATTGAAGGAACAGATTGCCAACGGCCTCTATTTCTTTGCCGAAACGGGTACTTCAAAAACCGAAGACGACGCACCGGAACTGGCATTGGCCTTCATCGAGCGTCTTCCGGAGATCAAACGTCTGCTTTATACGGATGTAAAGGCGATGTTCAACAATGACCCTGCGGCCAAAAGCTTCGGGGAAGTCATCATCTGTTATCCGAGCATTCAGGCGATGATTCACTACCGCATTGCCCACGAACTGCTGTTGCTCGGCATTCCCGTGCTTCCACGCATCATTACCGAACAGGCTCATTCGGCCATTGGCATCGACATCCATCCCGGCGCACAGATCGGTGAATATTTCAGCATTGACCATGGCACAGGCGTGGTCATCGGCGAGACATGCATCATCGGCAATCATGTGCACCTGTATCAGGGCGTGACACTGGGCGCCAGGAATTTCGTACTCGACGAGCGCGGTCTCCCCTTGAACGTACCCCGCCATCCCATTCTGGAAGACAACGTCATCGTCTATTCCAACTCGACCGTATTGGGACGCATCACCATCGGACACAACTCCGTCATTGGCGGAAATGTCTGGCTCACCAGCAGCGTGCCGCCCGGCTCGCGCATCATCCAGCGACGCGCTTCGGGAGGCACCTCGGCCGATATGTTCTCGTTCGGAGAAGGAATATGAGTTTCATTGAGCATGAATGTCGCCCGGATCTTTGAAACGTGAAGACCGGGAATACAAGGGAATCTCGGAATGAGAGCCTATGAAAATCCGAAAACAGGTGAACGCCTTTGGGTTGGTGATTAAACTTTTGAATCTGTGAATTTCCGAAGCCTCTCCGGGAGGAAAAAAGCCGGTCTATTTGTGGCGGGAATGCTACTAACGGTTTATGCCGGATGTCTTCCCGACCGGATGTTCGATGTGCCTTATGCAACGGTGGTGACCGACTGCAACGGCGAACTCCTGGGCACCCGGATTGCCGCCGACGGACAATGGCGTTTCCCGGCCACCGATACGGTCGCTGAAAAATTTACCGCCTGCCTGATTGCTTTCGAAGACCGCTGCTTCCGTTACCACCGGGGCGTTAACCCCTGGGCGATGGGACGGGCGATGGTGCAGAACGTGCGTGCCGGACACGTGGTGAGTGGCGGCAGTACGATTACCATGCAAACCATCCGCCTTGCACGCCGGAAGAAACGTACGGTAGGGGAAAAACTGATTGAAATCATCCTGGCCACCCGGCTGGAATTTCGATATTCCAAACCTCAAATCATCTCGCTGTATGCTTCCCATGCGCCCTTCGGGGGAAATGTGGTGGGCATCGACGCAGCCGCCTGGCGTTACTTCGGACACCCTCCGGAACAACTCTCGTGGGCAGAAGCCGCTACACTGGCTGTTTTGCCCAATGCGCCGGCCACGGTTCACTTTGCGAAAAACAGGGAGCTGCTTCTGGAAAAACGCAACCGTCTGCTTCGCCTGCTCCACCGACGGGGAATCATTGACGAGACCGACTGTGAACTGGCGCTGAGCGAGGCGTTGCCCTCCAAACCGCTTCCTCTGCCGCAGATTGCCCCGCATCTGGTGAGCTACTTCCATCAGAAACGACCCGGCAGGCAGACGGTCACCTCCATCGACAAAAGCCTCCAGTTGCAGGTAGAGGCTACGCTGGAACGCTGGCAGGTGGAGTTCAGCCGGAGCGACATTCGGAACCTGGCAGCCCTCGTGATCGACGTGCGTACCGCTCGGACGCTGGCGTATTGCGGGAATGTGAATTTCCAGGTACACAGCGCCGGCAATCAGGTTGATATCATTCGTTCGCCACGCAGTACGGGCAGTATTCTGAAACCGTTCCTCTACTGCGTCGCCCTGCAGGAGGGAGAGATCCTGCCGCATACGCTTCTGCCGGACATCCCGATGAACATCAACGGCTTTGCACCGCAGAATTTCAACCTCCGGTTCGATGGCGCCGTACCGGCTTCGCAATCCGTCGCCCGGTCGCTGAACGTGCCCTCCGTGTCGCTGCTGCGGCAATACAGCGTGCCGAAATTTTATGATTTCCTGAAGAAAGCCGGCATCACCACCCTCACCAAACCCTCTTCACACTACGGGCTGTCGCTGATTCTGGGCGGCGCCGAAGCCACACTCTGGGACGTCACGTCCGTTTATACGGACATGGCGCGTTGCGTGAGCGGACGGGGGCGGCGGCCGTGCAGTCTGCTGGCGGACGGGGAAACGGTCGACGGCGACATGCCGGCCGTTTTCCGGGCGGGCGCCGTGTGGCAAACCTTCGACGCCATCAAGGAAGTGAACCGGCCGGAAGAAATCGACTGGCGGACGATCCCCTCCATGCAACCTGTTGCCTGGAAGACCGGCACGAGTTTTGGCTTTCGCGATGCCTGGGCCGTGGGCGTCACCTCGCGTTATGCGATTGGCGTATGGGCAGGCAATGCCTCCGGCGAAGGCAAGGCGGGACTGGTCGGGGCACGGACGGCGGGGCCGGTGATGTTTGAGCTGTTTAACCTTCTCCCCGCGTCGCCCTGGTTCGAACGGCCGTCCGGCGAATTTACCGAAGCGGAAGTCTGTCGTCTTTCCGGTCACCTGAAGGGGCGCTACTGTGACGACACGGAAACGGCATTGCTCTGTCCCGCCGGCCTGAAAACAACCGCCTGCCCCTACCACCAATCCATCCATCTAAGCGCCGACGAACGTTATCGCGTATACGCACATTGTGCCGGAAGCGAAGCGACAGTTCAAAAAAACCGGTTTGTCCTCCCGCCGGCCTGGGAATGGTTCTACAAGCCCCGTCATCCCGACTACAAATCATTGCCGCCTTTTCGGGCAGGTTGCGGCGGCGACTCGGAAGCGCCCATGCAGTTCATTTATCCACAGGGAAACACGCGCGTATCACTGCCCAGGCAATTGGACGGGAGTCGCGGCGAAATCACCTTCGAGCTGGCGCACAGTCACAGCAATACCACCGTCTTCTGGCACGTGGACGGGACATACCTCACCCTGACGCGCGATTTCCACAAGCTCACCACTTCGCTGTCTTCCGGCGTGCATGTCGTAACGGTAGTTGACAGCGAAGGCCATACATTGTCTGTCCGTGTGGAAGTGGAATGACTTGGGGCTAATTCATTTCCGGATAGCGTCAATTATCAACAAGTTTGAAAACAGCCGCGCCGGCTCTTCAAACCGGCTCAAATGGGCTTAAATCCTTATCGGAAGAAGCCGGGGAGAACCGGCTGGTGGCGAACACACGGGTTTGATAGCGTTGTGTTGGGCGAATATTTAATCAGAAAAGGGGGTGAGAGTTTCTCCCCATGGGGGAAAGTTTTTCGGAATGGGAAGAAAGTTTCTCCCTATGGGGGGAAAGTTTTTCGGAATGGGAAGAAAGTTTCTCCCCATGGGGGAAAGTTTTTCGGAATGGGGAGAAAGTTTCTCCCCATGGGGAAAAAGTTTTTCGGAATGGGAAGAAAGTTTCTCCCTATAGGGAAAACCTTTTCGGCACGGGGAAAAGAGGTCTTTTATACCGGAAGCCAGCGTCCGGGAGCCATTCAAGTCGTCCCGCCAGCGTCAAACAGCGCGTACGCCATGCTCCGGAAAAGAATGAACCGTCTCTTTTGCAAATGCTTACCATTTCCTGCAGGAGACTTAAATTTCGTCTGAATGCTCCTTAAAACAGCTCGAATATCATTTTTTCACTCTCATCATAGGCGATAATGTATAAAAAAGTCGTACCTTTGGCCGGTAATTTCAAATAG
>JAITAY010000204.1 GCA_031283915.1 Tannerella sp. | reverse complement strand
TTTGGGATCTTTCCTCTGTGGAGAAACTTTTTTCATTCACACCCACTTGAAAATCCGGAATTTTCATGTAGTTTTGCCCGCGAAACAAAAAACAGTTTAACCGGAATCGCACGTGATTCCATTCATAAAAGTAAGTTTTAAATGAAAAGAACAATTGTAGGGGCATGTTGTGCCCTGTTCCTGTTGACCGCATGTCAGGGGACAAAGTATCCAAAAGGAATCGAACACGTTATCGTAATAGGCATCGACGGCATGAGCAGTCAGGGTCTCATCCAGGCGCATACGCCCTGCATGGACAGCCTGATGCACGCCGGCGCCTGCAGTTACAAAGTCCGCTGCATCCTGCCGTCCGTCAGCAGCCCCAACTGGCACGCCATGCTCTCCGGCGCCGGCCCGGAACTGACCGGTGTGCTCGACAACTCGTGGAAGCGGGGCGTGTATGAACTGCCGGCCGTGACGCTCACCGACAACGGCTATTTCCCGGGTATCTTCCGCATCATCCGCGACGGGAAACCGCAGGCCGTCACCGCCTCTTTCTACAACTGGGAAGGATTCGGTAACCTGCTGGAGAAGGAAGTCATCGACTCGTGCGCCACCTTCCCCTCGTCGCTTGAAACGGCACAGCAGACGGCCGCGTACATTCTGGAAAAAAAGCCCGATTTCGTCTTTATCCAGCTGGACGAAGTCGACGGCGCCGGCCACGAATCCGGTCACATGTCGTCCCGCTATCTCCGCAAGATTGAGGAAACGGATACGCATGTGCGGCTCATTGTCAACGCAGTGGTACAGGCCGGCATAGCCGGTTCAACACTGATTATGGTCGTCTCCGACCACGGCGGTATTTACTACTGGCACGGCGGCAATGCTTACGAAGAGGTATCGACACCCATTATCTTTGCCGGACCGGGCGTCAAGAAAAACAGTCTGATCCGCCGGCAGATATACAAGTATGACGTGGCGGCCGACGTGGCTTTCGCCCTGGGGCTGGAAACGCCGCAAGCATGGGTCGGAAGGCCAACCCGCACGGCTTACGAAGGTTTCGGCGAAGACGCCGCGCCGACGTACAGGGAAACCGAAGTGCTGCCGCCGCCGATGTTTTATGCCGATCCGGTCGCCGTTCCGCACGGCGGGCTGTTTGTCGATAAACCGGCGGAAGTCGTAATCAAAAAACCGGCGGGCGTGGAAGGCGACATACGTTACACGCTGGACGGCTCGATGCCCACGCGCTCCTCCGCCCTGTATGACGGAACGCTTCGGCTCGAAAAATCCGCCTGCGTAACCGCCAAGCTGTTTGGCGCCAATGGCGAAAGTCCCGGCATCTCCGCCCAGTACCGCGTAGCCGATTCCAAAACCGGTAACGGCCTGCACTATACGTTCTATACACTGCCGCCCGATATTCGGGAAATGCCCTCTTTCGCCACGCTGAAGCCTGTGGCCGAAGGGACTTGTTACGAACTGGATTTCTTTGCGCCCGATTTCCTGGAGCTTCGCACCCGCTATCCACAGGATATGGCCGTCTGTTTCACCGGCTGGATCGAAATCGAACAGGAAGGCCCTTATACCTTTTATATCTGGACAAAAGGCGGAAGCAAACTGTACATCAAATCTGACCTGGTGCTAAACAACCGCCGGCTGGGTGATTCCGACACAAAAGGGGAAATATACCTTGAAAAAGGCCGTCACCCTCTCCGTTTTGAATATGCCCGCAAGCAGCATCTCCATCCGGAAGTGCAGGAAATGATCAATCTCGAATACGAAGGTGAAAGCATGTCCCGCCGGAAAATTCCGACCGACAAACTGTTCCTGAACAAAAACTGACGAACAGTGAAACAGTGGATGGAGAAAATCGGATGTGTATGCTGCCTGACGCTCTGGATGGCAGCCTGCACACAGAAAGAGGATTTGCCGCGTTTTGCGGTGATTTCGGACATGCATTTCGGGCGTGAAGGGGCATCGGAAAAAGTGCCGCGTGCCTTGAAAAACCTGTTGAAACGGCAACCGGAAATAGACGCTCTTTTTGTTGTGGGCGACCTTTGCAACAGTGGCAGACAGGGGGAATGGGACGAGTGTCTTTCGGTGCTGAACGACACCGCCGTCATTCCCGGAAACATAGCCGTTTACTGCATGATTGCCGGTATCGGGCATGACATGGAATCAAGAGATATCGCCGGCCAGTATTACATGGATCAGTTGAAACAGCCTGCGCACCAGTATATCGACATCAAAGGCTATCCGTTTATCACCGTCAGCGGAACAGGAGGAACGAGCAGCAGCGGCGATTATGATACCGTCGCACGGGATTATCTGGCGGATAAACTGGCGCACGCCGCCCGTTACTATCCCGGGAAACCCGTTTTTGTCTTCATCCACGAACCGCCGTTGAATACGTGCTACGGTTCGCTGGCGCATGAAGGCTGGGGTACGGATTTTTTCCTGCCGGTACTGAATCAGTATCCGCAGGCAATTGTCTTTTCCGGACATTCGCATTTTCCGCTGGGTGATCCGCGTTCGATTCACCAGGACGTATTTACCACAGTCAATGACGGAAGTACGACCTGCAGCGAAGTGGAACCCGGACTGCTCGGCATCGGGATTCATCCTGAAAATTTCGAGCGCGTCACGGAGGGTGTAATTGTCAATGTTCTTCCCGGGGGCGATATCGAAATGGAACGGTGGGACACCTACCGGAACGAAGAAATCCTTCCGCGCTGGACCGTCCGGGCGCCACACGACGGTAGCCGTTTTACGTATGGAAACCGGGACGGACTGCCTGCGCCGGTCTTTGCCGCCAACGCCAGACTGACCGGCCAGCCGGAAAAAGAGACATATTCTGTCTCCTTCCCGCAGGCCTCCGACAACGAAGCCGTGCATCATTATCGTCTTGAACTGCTTGAAAACAATCAGACAGTCTATTCGTTCGGCAAGTTTTCGCAATTCTATCTGAACAGTGAGATGCCGGCCGAATTGACCGAATGCCTGACGGGTCTCCCCTACGGTAAAACACTGACGCCGCAGGTAGTTGCCGTTGATTCGTATTTCAACTGCTCGGAACCGCTGAAGGGAGAGCCGTTCACCACGCCGTCATACACGCCGGACAAAAATGCCCGGCGACCGGTCGCCACGCTGTTGGACGTGGTGTTTGACGAAAACGGCGCGAGGGATATTTCCCCGCAAAAAAAATCTGTTCGAACGGGAGCCGTTTCACCGGAAATCCGTCCGGACGGGCTTTCCCGGAAAACGGCTGCGGTCTTTACGGGCGATTCCGTTTCGTATTATACGGTGGATTATCAGGATGATTCAGAAATAAAAACAGCTTTTGCGCAGGGTTATACGGTAGAGACACTGTACAGCCCCCGCCAAAGAGGATATTTTTCGCCATTCGGTTTTCTGGCGGCAGGCGGTGGCGCGGTCATCGAACAGATGCCGGAGGGCAAAATCCGTTACCGGATGCGTATCGGCGGCCGCACACGCACAGTCAACTGTCCGGTGATTGTTCAGCCCGGACGCTACTACCACGTCGTTTGTACGTATGAACCGGGTAAAGCCGTGATGTATGTCAACGGCGCCAAAGTGGGTGAATGGAACGGAGGGACGGACAAAACAACGACGCTGCCGGTCGACGGCGCTAACCAGCGGATCACCATCGGCGGAAACACCGCTGTTCGTGAAACGGCCGACCTGCCCTTATGCGGCGAAATCATAACCGCCCGCATGTATGACCGTCCGCTGACTCATGACGAGGCGTATCTTTTGTATGAATCCGACCCCGTACCGTGAATTTCTTTCCGGCAGGGTGTAGAAACCGGTTTGGCGATTGCTGCCGCCAAACCGGTCGTGCACCTTGTATCAGGTATCCTTTTAACGGATAATAAAGTGCAGTCTCTCACGGGACTTTTGGTATCTCCCCGAAGCTCTGGGCATCCCCCGAAGGCGCTCCCTCAGCGGATTACAATCTTGCGCCGGAGGCCTTCGCCATTCAGCCGGACAGGCATAATGCTGTCATGAGACAGCGTATGATTCTTTTCGCTATCTTTGCCACGCGAAATGATTTATAAATAAAGAGGTAGTTAGTAGATGGCAGATAGCAGGAAGGCGGCGTTATGAGGGAAAGGAACAAAAATTACAGTTTTATGGAACTGCTTCGTCATATCATCACGGAGCTACCGCCCGCTATTCTACTAACTACTACTAACAGCCCTTTTCTACGCAAAATCTTCCCGCGTGCAGTATAGTAATCAAACAGATCAATGATGCGAATACAGTGGTTTATGACAGTTCTTTCCCTGGCGACAGTTCCTTTTTGCGGACGGGCACAGGAGGAAGACGAAACAGCTTGGAACGAAGAAAAAGCGGATTATACCATGTTCCGGATAAAGACCTCCGGTGTCCTGTCTACGAACGGGCAGACGCCATTCTGGATGGTGAGCAACCGGTACGGTGTCGTACCGCTGGAAGCCCATAACGGCTGTCTGCAAGCGGGAGTCTTTCACCGTCAGCCGCTCGGTGCGGGGTGGGAATGGAGCGCCGGCGCGGATTTGGTGACCGCTGTACCGCGTTACCGCACCGTTTATGTCCAGCAGCTTTTTGGTGCGCTGACCTATCGCTGGCTGAGCTTAAGCATCGGAAGCCGGGAGGGACGCCGGCATTATAGTCAGTCACTTGTGGATCCGCGGCTGAGTAGCGGCGACATGGGAATATCGTCCAATGCCCGTCCCGTACCGGAAATCAATCTGTACGTACCCCGATTTATAACACTCCCTTACACGGGCGGATGGTTGCAGGGAAAGGGGAACTTTGCCGTGGGGCGTTCGTTCGATTCGGAGTATCTGAAATCATTCATCCGTCCGGATCAGTTCTATGTCAAGGATATGCTTTGGCACCACAAATCGCTTTATGTGAGGATAAAGGATACGGAAAACGCCTTCCCGTTCACAATGACGCTGGGTCTTCGTCACCTGGTTCAATGGGGAGGCGTCTCTACGGATCCGAAAACCAAGGTACATATGCAGCCCCGTTCGTTCAAGGACTTCATTCGGATTGTGCTGGGAGAGTCGGGCGGTGCGAATGCCACCTCTTCCGATCAAATCAATGTACTCGGCAGTCATTATGGCACGTATGACATTCATCTGGGCTACGAGAAGGAATCCCTGGCCTTGAAAGCCTATCACCAGCATTTTTTCGATGATGCTTCGGGGATGGAGCTGCTCAACGGCATGGATGGTTTGTGGGGAATACAGGCCGATTTTCCGCACTTTGCTTATCTCCGCAAGGTGGTACTTGAACGTCTTGTCACGCTTAATCAAAGCGGCCCGTTTCATTTCATCGACTATGATCACGATAAATATCCGGGTTACGGCGGCGGCGGCGACGATTATTACAACAATGGCGAATATCCGGCCGGACATGCTTATTTCAATCGCGGGGTGGGTTCCCCGTTGCTGGTTTCACCCGAGTACAATACCGACGGGACGCCGGGCTTCAAACATACCCGCATCCGTGCATGGCATCTGGGCGCCGAAGGCGCTCTGACCCCCGCCCTCTCCTACCGCATATTGCTCTCGAGCATTGAAAGTTTCGGGAGACCCTACAGGCCGACGCTGAAAAAAATGACGGGTACCTTTTTCCTGGCGGATTTCAGCTATGCCTTTCCCAAAGACTGGACACTTTCCGTCGCTTTGGCCGTCGACCGGGGTTCGCTGCCGGGGAATCATACGGGATGCAGCATTTCTGTCGCCAAACAGGGTTTGATCCGGTAATTTTTTACGGAAAGGGAACACAGGGCGGGAATGGCAGGACGCGGGGCTATGCCCGTTCAAAGATACTGATTCACTCCCGGGTCACACCATATTCGTTTTTCTTGCAGGTTTTGATGGAGATAGTTGTAGTTTTTCTCCCTGTTCTGCATGTAAAGGTCGTCATGCCACAAATGGTATGCGATGCCCGCAAACTTGAGATGCCGTTTTTCCAGTCCGCGGTTGATCATCCTGCCGGCGAAGTCGGAATCTTCGCCGCCCCATCCTTCGAAAACTTCGTCGTACCCGTTGACTGCAATGTAATCCTTTTTCCAGAAGGACATGTTGCATCCCAGCGCGATGCGGTTTTTCTGATAGCGGGGCGCCAGATAGCGGCTCAGCGGAGCGCAGTGAATTGCATTTGTCCGGCGAATCAGTCCCGGCGTAAGGAAATGGATATGCGGTAATGCGCAAGACCGGCAGAGTGTGTCCGTAAGCTTTCCGGTCAGGTTTACCCGCCCTCCTTTCAGGAAACAGCCCGGCCGGGCGAATGAAAGATGGTCTTCCACGAACCGGCGGTGCAAGACCAGATCGCCGTCGATTTGGATAATGTATTCGCCGCCCGAACGGGCGACGGCCTTGTTTCTGCATTTTGCCAGCCGGAAGCCTTTGTCTTCCTGCCATACGTGAACGAGAGGAACGGGAAAATGCAGCTTCATTTGTTCGATCAGCCGGACGGTTTCTTCGCCCGAACCGTCATCGGCGATGACGACCTCGTCGGGCAGGACGGTTTGTTTCGCGATGCTCTGCAGGCAGAGGCTCAGCGCTGCCGGACGGTTGTAAGTGGAAACGAGTATCGAGCCTGACGGCAAATGCTCTCTGTTTTTATGCGTCTTCATTGTTTCGTACAAAAAAAAATTCTACCGGTAGTGTCTCTGCGGGACTTGGGCTGACCCATTCTCAATTACATATGATACCGCGTGCAGTATAAAAGCATTCATCGTCTGCTCATACCCAAACCGTACATAACCTTTGGCTTTGTCGGTATCCTATCCTTCAAAGCCTTCCCTTGTACGAGGGTCAAATGTCCGGTGTGGATAATTACATTTTATAACGCTGTTGACCGAAATCCTACTGTCTCAATTTTCAACACAGCCATTCCGCCACGCCTGGTTTTGTCGGGTTTCATGACAACGGGAAATTTATGCAAGTCAGCGACTTTTATACGCCGGGCTTTTCCGCCGTTCCAAAGGTCGGTTACCTGCAGTTCGGTTGCGTTTTTCAGTGGAGTGTCGGCAAGCGAAATGTTCAGGATGCCTTTGACGGTCTTGTCCGTTGTATTGCCGCAGATGACAATTGCTTTGGCGTCGTTATACAGCATGTACGGCACGGGAATGGAATCCTTGTCAAGGCCTGCCGTTTGCAATGCAACGGATTTCATCAGGGGCTTTTTGTCGATAGTGACCGGACAAAAGAGGTCGGCGTCGGCTTTGCGAATCGCGATCATTCGCATCACGTCGTCCAGCATGTCCTGTTTGGAAGGCTGTTTCAACTGTTCCCAGTCAATCATGGACGCATAAAGCCATCGACCTTTTCCGGGTTCACCTTTGCCCCATAGATCGGGCGTATGCGTTGGCAGCGGGATGTAGTCGGCATTAAACTCTTCGCCGCTCATAAATAGCGGGATGGAGGGCGTGAACATGAAACTGTAACCGAACATCGAGCGGCTGCCTTGTGCCACGTACGGATTTTTATCTAACGGGAAACCTTCCCAACCGTTGTCATGACAGGAAAGTTGGGTAGAATAGAGCAGCCTGTCCGGAAGAAAAGGCTTTATTTCCATTTCGTAATGTGTACTGCCGGTAAATCCCGCGAGGAGCGATCCCTGTACGCCGTAGTTATAGCGTAACTCCACGCCAAGCGGTCTGATGCTGACAAGTTTGATCACCTTGCCGGGGTTGATTCCTTCGATGCGCAGGCGTAGTGGCTCCTGTTTTTCGGGAGTTGGCTGGACAGGCAAGTTGAGCAGGGTCAGTTTCAGGGCGCCTTTGGGATTGGGAGGGTATGTGACATCTAAAACCGGACTGACGTCAAAATAACCATAATCCGAACTCCTGTCCGTATAATCAAGTCTTACTTCGACAAGGCGGAAATAGTCAAACTGTTGATAGTGTTTCGCCACATCACGATGCAGCAACACGTTCATATTCGGACCCGTACTGTGTCCGGTAAGATTTACCATGCGTTGCAGAAAATCGCCGGCTCCCTCGCTGTCTACCCATGATTCATTGAAAACAGTGATGGGATGACCCGTTGTGGCGGCGTTCTCTTTGATGCGCTTCCACAAATCGGGACGATAAATACCGACATCCAGACGGTAACCGTCGATACCGTAATCGGTAACCCAGTCGGTAAAGGTTTTGACCCACCATTCGTCCAGCTCTTTACGTTTACCGTACCAGTCATAATCGGTCATCCCCCAGCTACCTCCTCTGAACCATTCGGGATGTTCGCCAATTAGCGGGCTGTCGTTCATCACGCCATGCGTAATCACATCCATAAACACTTTAATTCCCCGCAGATGCGCCTCGTCAACAAATGCCTTAAACGCTTCGGGCGTACCCAGCGACGGGTCAAGTTTTGACGGGTCGATGCAGGCATACTGCGTCCAAATGTTGTAGAAATGCCTGGCGTCGCACAGGTTTGTACCCGTCAGCCATATACCGGTGATTCCCAGTTTCTGGAGATAGGGTAATTTCTCTTGAGCGCTCTTGAAACCACCGCTTTCCGGACCGTTGGGCGAAGTAAACCCGCGGGTCGCTATTTCATAAATAATCAAATCCTTTACCCATTCGGGTGGATTCTGTGCAGCGATTTTTTGAGTAAATATCCATATCATCACTGCAATGCCTAATACTATTTTGTTTGCCATATATCTTAATTAAAATTTATTGTTTCCATTTTCTGTTCCTCTGTATATCTTTAATCCGTTGTTTTTGTCGAACAAAGGTATTTCTTTTACCGGACAATTGTAGGGGTTGAACAAAAAATCAGAAATACTTTTCAAAACGTAACAATTTGTATGTTCAAGGCTAATGTATTACCTTTACGTTTACGATTTGTTACTATACTGCACGCGGTATAGTTTTGTGCATTGCCCGTCAGCATAGAAAAGGGCATCCGCCCACACGCCTTTTTCCCCGTCGGCTAAAGCCCAATGTCATCAAGTTAAGCGCTAAAAGGCGGTAGTAGAGCATCCCG
>JAITAY010000183.1 GCA_031283915.1 Tannerella sp. | reverse complement strand
TGTGGATATCCTCACAGGCCACGGCAATATGTATGAATATATTTACCGTTACGAACAATAATAAATTTTATAAAAATCAAAATGAAGAAAACAGGTTTTATTTTCCTGCTGTGCCTGTGGAGCATGGCAGTGAGTGCACAAAAGAAGTATGACGTGGCCGCGTTTGTGTGGCCCTCGTATCACCCCGACGAGCGGGCGAAAATATTCTGGCCCGAAGGCATCGGCGAGTGGCAAACCGTCAAGTCGAACAAGCCCAAGTTCGCGGGACACACGCAACCCCGTTATCCGCTCTGGGGTTACGTCAACGAAGCCGACCCGTATGTGATGGAGATGGAAATCGCCGCCGCCGTGCGTCATGGCGTCAATGTATTTATCTACGACTGGTACTGGTACGACGGGATGCCCTTCCTCGAAGGCTGCCTGAACGACGGATTCCTCAAAGCGGCCAACAACCGCGACATGAAATTCTACCTGATGTGGGCAAACCACGACGTGAACATGACATGGGACAAGCGTCTGGCCGGACAGCCGAATCCTTCGCTGATATGGAAAGGCGGCGTCGACCGGAAAGAGTTTGAAACGATTTGCCGGCGCGTCATCAACAACTATTTTCCGCTGCCCAACTACTACACCGTGGATGGCAGACCCAGTTTCATGATTTACGAATTGCAGACATTCATCAGCGGACTGGGCGGACTCAAAGAGGCAAAGGATGCTCTGGACTGGTTTCGTGCGGAAGTGAAAAAAGCCGGATTCAAGGGGCTTGACCTGCAACTCACCCTGCGCGCCGACATGCAGGGAAACGTTACCGGCATTGCGGGCGATCATGTCGGGACGCAAAAAAGCGTCATCGATGCCTTGCAGTTCGACGGCGCCACACATTACCAGTACTGCCACTTCCTCCACATCGACCGCGACTATACCGAAATACAGGCCGATGCGGTCAAAACGTGGGAGGCGCTGGACAGGGAATTGAACATCCCCTACTACCCGCATGTGTCCATCGGCTGGGACAATAATCCCCGGTTCGAGATGCAAATGGGCGGCATCGTGAAAAATAACACGCCCGAAAACGTAGAAAAAGCCTTCCGGGACGCAAAAGCCTACATCGACGCCCATCCCGAACAGGCGCCGCTCATCACCGTCAACAGTTGGAACGAATGGACGGAAACCAGCTATCTGCAACCCTGTACGATGTTCGGATACGGATACTTGGACGCTGTGAAAAAGGTGTTCAAGTGACACAGTAGGGCATCCGGCGGGACATATAAACAAAGAGCATGAAAACATACGGATAAACCAATTATACTCAAAAGGAAATCGTTTGCGAAACAAAACAATTATAAGTTAGCAACGCTTAGTTTTAAGTTGGCGACGCTTAGTTTTAAGTTGGCGACGCTTGGTTTTAAGTTAGCGACGCTTGGTTTCAAGTTAGCGACGCCTGGTTTTAAGTTGGCGACACCCCGGGATGAATGCCCCGTGTGTCAACAAACTGTGGTTACTTGCGTACACGATAATATACTTTACGCGAAACAGTTGAATCTTTGAATTAGTCCACCTTTTTCAACACTACGCCCGTCCGCGCCGGCAGGTAGAGTTCCAGCCATTCCTTTTTTTCGCCGGCATGGAGCGGGTCGTAACGGGTGGGATGCTCTACGAAATCGTCCGTCAGGCCGTAGCCGCCAAAGCGCGGGTCATCCGTATTCAGCATCGCCCTGTACGTTCCCGCAGGTGTCAGGAAACCATAGCCCGTAAAGGAGCGGAGGGGATGAAAGTTGAAGACAAACACCCAGTCGCCGCGTCGATAGGCCAGTACCTGATCGCTGTCGCTGTCCCGGATCTTTTCCAGCGGCAGCGACTGAAAATTCCTTATTCCGCGGATCAGTGAAACCATTTCGCGGTCAAACTCGCCCAGCCAGCGGTATTTCAATTGCGGGCTGTCTGCCAGATGCCACTGACGACGGGCATACTTGTATGACCAGCCATTGCCCTCGCGCGGGAAATCAATCCATTCGGGATGGCCGAACTCATTGCCCATGAAATTCAGGTAGGCGCCATTCATCGTTGTTGCGGTTACCAGCCGGATGATTTTGTGCAGGGCAATGCCGCGATCGACGCGCAGGTTCGGGTCATCCGCCTGCATGTGCCAGTACATGTCGGCGTCGATCAGCCAAAAGATCAGCGCCTTGTCGCCGACGAGCGCCTGGTCATGACTTTCGGCATAGCTGACCGTCTTCTCGTCCGGACGGCGATTCGTTGCTTCCCACCAGACCGTCGAGGGACGCCAGTCTTCATCCTTTTGCTCCTTCACCGTCCTGATCCAGAAATCGGGAAGGTTCATCGCCATGCGGTAGTTGAAGCCGTAGCCGCCGTCCTTGAGCGGCGTGGCCAGTCCGGGCATCCCGCTTACTTCTTCCGCGATGGTGATGGCATAAGGATTAAGCTCGTGAATGAGCTTGTTGGCCAGTGTGAGGTAGACGATGGCATCGCCATCCTGATGGCCGTTGTAATAGTCGCCATAGCCGGCGAAGGACTCGCCCAGACCGTGGCTGTAATAAAGCATCGACGTCACGCCGTCGAAACGGAAACCGTCGAAACGGTATTCCTCCAGCCAGAACTTGCAGTTTGACAGCAGGAAATGCATCACTTCGTTCTTGCCGTAGTCAAAGCAAAGCGAATCCCATTGCCGGTGTTCGCGGCGACGATCGGTATGAAAATACTGTCCGCCGGAACCGTCAAACCGTGCCAGCCCTTCGACTTCATTCTTGACGGCATGGCTGTGTACCAGGTCCATAATCACGGCGAGACCGGCAGCGTGGGCATCGTCGATCAGGTGTTTCAGTTCGTCGGGCGTGCCGAAGCGCGACGAAGCGGCAAAGAAACTGCTCACGTGATAGCCGAACGACCCGTAATAGGGATGTTCCTGAATCGCCATGATCTGGATGGCATTGTATCCACTGCGGGCAATCCGCGGCAAGACCCGGGTGCGGAACTCCTCATACGTCCCGACCTTTTCTTCCTGTGTCGCCATGCCGATGTGACATTCGTAGATCAGCAGCGGCGAGACGCGGGGTTTGAAACGTTTTTTCCGGAAGCAGTAAGGATTTTCGGGTTGCCAGACCTGGGCGGAGAAAATTTTTGTCTCCCCGTCCTGCACGACGCGGCGACACCATGCGGGGATGCGTTCGCCGCAGCCTCCTTCCCACTCTACCAGCAGCTTGTACAGATCGCCATGATGCAGCGCAACCTCCGGCAGTTCGATTTCCCACACGCCGTTTGCCAGACGCGTCAGCCGGAAATCCTCTCTTTTCTGCCAGCCGTTGAACATTCCCACCAGATAGATGGCCGTCGCATTCGGCGCCCATTCGCGAAATACCCAGCCTTCCGCCGTACGGTGCAGACCGAAATACAGATAACCCGATGCAAAATCGGACAGGGTCTGTTCGCCGCCATTCGTCAAATCCTGCTCCTTCCAGCAAGCATAGCGGTAACGCCCGTCAATCGCCTCTTCGTAAGGCGCCAGCCAGGGATCGTTCATGATCAGTTTGAGCTTTTTCATGCCATCATATTTTTTAATAAAATCGTCACAAAGATAAGCGATTCTTGGTAACAAATTATCTCCGCCCCGTTTTTTTATTCCTTGTGCGGAATGATCATCTGCACGGAAACATCAAATCATGATATACTGCACGCGGTATCATTCTACGTATAAAGAGGTAGCTAGTAGCTAGTAGAGGGCGGTTGACAGGCAAGCGGCAGTTGGAGGGAAAGGCATAAAAGTGAGGGTTTGAGCGGACAACTTTGTCGTATCACAGAGCTACCGGCTACTATTCTACTAACTACTAGCTACTAACTACTAACTACCTGTTGTTGCGCAAAATCTTCCCGCGTGCAGTATAATTACAGGAACAAGCCTGCCGTCCATGATCTAACATCCTCCGCAAGAAATCGCGGAAAGACTACATTTTTGTAATCTCCCCGGCTTTTCTCTACATTTTTGAAACCGCTCATTCCGTTTTCCTTTTTCCATGGAAGAAAACAGATTGTTATGAATGATTGGTTTTTAGCCTATTATTCCCGTTATGCCATCTCTTGGATAACGAATGGATTGCTTTGGCACAAATATTGAAGAGAGAAGAATAAAAACAGTTCAATGAATCATGAAGGATTTGTCCAAACATCCCTGTTTTCATGCGGAAGCCAGACTGCAATATGCGAGGGTACATCTGCCTGTGGCGTCCCGGTGTAACGTTCAGTGCAACTATTGCAACCGAAAATACGATTGTTGTAATGAGAGCCGTCCGGGCGTGACAAGCGCCGTTTTGTCGCCTTTGCAAGCCGTACATTATCTGCATGTACTGGCAAAGAAAATCCCTGACATCAGCGTAATTGGCATTGCCGGGCCGGGAGACCCCTTTGCCACTCCGGAGGAAACGATCCAAACCCTCCGGCTGGTCAAACAGGCCTTTCCGGATAAGCTGCTCTGTCTGTCCTCCAACGGACTGGACATGTTCCCCTTCATTCATGAAATGGCAGAAGCCGGAGTTTCGCATGTGACGGTTACGGTTAATTCTTTGCGACCGGCGACGCTGGCGAAAATCTACCGCTGGGTGAGGTTCAACCGGCGCGTTTATCGCGGCGAGGAAGCCGGAAAAATATTGCTGGAACAACAGCTGAAGACCATTCCTCTCCTGAAGGAAAAAGGAATGACCGTCAAAATCAATACGGTGATTTGTCCGGGCGTCAATGATGGCGAGGTCACGGAAATCGCCGAAAATGTAGCATCCTTAGGCGCCGACACGATGAATCCGATTCCGATGGTTCCTGCCGAAAATACGGAATTTGAGACGCTGCCCGTACCATCCGGGGAACAGATGAAAAAAATCAAATCGGACATTGCGCCTTACATTCGGCCAATGACTCACTGTGCCCGTTGCCGTGCCGACGCGGCCGGACTGTTGGGACATGACAATCCGGAGGCCATGCATCTGATTGGACAATTCTCGACGCTGGTGATGAACAGAGGCGAAGGACGCGAACGGGTGGCTGTGGCCAGCCAGGAAGGGTTGCTGGTCAACCTCCATTTGGGCGAAGCCCGTAAAATGTATGTCTTCGAGCAATCGAAAAACGGCTACCATTTTGTGGAAATCCGGAATACGCCACCTGCAGGTACCGGGCTGCAACGCTGGAGGGAACTGGCCGGCAAGACGCTGGCCGACTGTAAGGCGATACTGGTGGCCGGGATCGGTGAAACGCCGATGAAGGTGATGCAGGAGAACGGCATCCGGGTGATTCAGATGAGCGGTCTGATTGACGCCGGACTGGACGCCGTCTACCTTGATTTACCCGTCAGGACGCTGTGCCGCAGCGAATACACACACTGTGGCGAGTCCTGCCGGGGGACGGGCGCCGGTTGCGGGTAGAATTCAACTGAATACAGTTTGAATCCAACCGGTTTTAATGTAAACAGGACTATTAACATTATAATAAATGAGAGAACGATGAAGAAACCGGATTATACGATTTTGGTATGCAATTCCTACCGGGTAGCGGGAGATGCACAGGGCTACTGCAACAAACAGGGAGCCACTTCGCTGGTACAGTATTTAACGGAAGAGTGCAGCGATCGCGGGATTGACGCCGTAGTCACTACCACGGCCTGTCTGAGCCTGTGTAGCCAGGGGCCGGTAGTTGTGATTCAGCCCAATAACTACTGGTACGGATTTGTCACCGAAGACAAACTGGACCGTATCCTCGACGCACTGGAAGCCGGCGAAGCGGTAAAGGAATATCTGATTGCGTGAATGTGGCTGATTGATTCGACACTTCGCGATGGCGAACAGGCGCCGGGTGTCGCCTTTTTGCCCGGGGAGAAAATCCGGCTTGCGCAGATGCTGGACGAGACCGGCATCGACGAAATCGAGGCCGGTACGCCGGCCATGGGCGAATCCGAATGCGAGGTCGTGCGCCGCATCGTCGCATTGCGGCCGAATGCCCGTATTTCCGTTTGGAGCCGTGCGCTCGGAAGAGACATTGGTCAGGCGGCTGAAACATCGGCAGAGGCGATTCACATCGCCTTTCCCGTATCGGACATTCAGTTGACAGCCATGGGAAAAGAATGGTCATGGGTGAAAGATACGTTGCCGGAACTGGTGACGTATGCGTCGGGGTTGTTTCCGTATGTGAGTATAGGCGCGCAGGATGCCGGACGGTGTACGCCGGAACGACTGGCGGAATTTTTGGAGCTGGCCGGACGGCAGCCTTCGGTATGCCGCATACGCCTTGCCGATACGGTGGGGATGATGACGCCGTTGAGCGTGGTCGCGCTGATGCGGCAGGTACGGGAGATACTGCCGGAGATGGCGATTGACTTTCACGGACACAACGACTTGGGGATGGCGACGGCTAACGCGATCACCGCATGGCAGTCGGGCGCCACGGCCTTAAGCGTTACCGTCAACGGCCTGGGTGAACGCGCCGGAAATGCCGCACTCGAAGAAATCCTGATGATTCTGTCGCAAGTTTACCGGATGGAAAAATACACCGCCTCGACCCTGTTTTCCCTGTGCCGGTATGTTGCCGACATTTCCGGACGCCCCATTCCTCCCGGCAAACCGGTTTGCGGTGAAATGGCGTTCAGTCATGAATCGGGTATCCATGCCAAGGCGATGCTGACAGATGCTGCGGCGTTTCAGGCATTTGACGGGAAATTAGTCGGTCGCGAAAGTTTCCGTACGCTTTTCGGCAAACATTCCGGTCGCGGAGCGGTCAGGGATTTGCTGAAAGCATATCATTTGACGGTTAGCGACGAACAAATACCCCGTCTAATGGGGCAAATCCGGCAGTCGGCGCAAAAAAATAAACGTTCCGTCTCGCCATTGGAAGTGTTTGTCATGCAAAATAATATAGCTTTCCAAAATGCGTGCGAAAAAGACAAAATGATAAAATAACGTGACAAAATCTATCATTCTGATTTATTTTCCTTACTTTTGCAATCAGATAGACCCATTTATTTGATAATTGAAAGGCTATGTATTGTAGAAGAAACGGTAAAGATTGCTATGCGGAAACCGACCTGGAATTTCTGGTCAACATCAGTGACATAATCAGCCACAGCGAGGATATATACAAGAATTTGGAAGTCGTGTTGAAAAATCTCTGCCTGTTTTTGAAGGCGCAATACGGCATGGTCACGATTGTCGACCACGAGCACGGGAAGATTATGCTCGGCGCGGCTTACGGATTGACAAAGGAAGAAGAAAACCGGGGTACATACAGCATGGGCGAAGGCATTGTGGGCAAGGTGGCGGAAACGGGTAAGCCGGTGATTATTTCCGATGTTTCGAAGGATGCGGCGTTTCTGAACCGCACGGGCGTCAAAAAGCCGGACGGGAAAATCATGGCGTTTCTGTGTGTTCCCGTCATTGTAAAAAATGAAATTATCGGAACCTTGAGTATCCACAGGGCACATCAGTTTGACAGCGATTTTTCGCACGAAATCAAGTTCCTCAACATCATCGGCATGTTGATTGGGAAGAGCGTGACGATACGGCGAAAGCATATCGCGGAACTGGAAGAACTGCGCCGGGAAAACCTCCGTCTGCGGTCGGACAAGCCGCTGAGACCGGATAATATCATTGGCAATTCATCTCTGATGCACGATCTTTACCAACTCATCGAACGTGTTTCGCCAACCAACAGCACCGTGCTGATTCGCGGCGAGAGCGGTGTCGGCAAGGAACTCATTGCGGAAGCCATCCACAAGGCCAGCGCGCGGGCAGGCAAACCGTTTGTGAAAGTGAACTGTTCGGCGATGCCCGAAACCCTGATCGAAAGCGAACTGTTCGGACATGAAAAAGGCGCTTTTACAGGCGCCATCGCCACTCACACCGGCAAGTTTGAACTGGCCAGCGGAGGCACCATCTTCCTGGACGAAATAGGCGACGTACCCCTGACCATTCAGGTCAAGCTGCTCCGCGTATTGCAGCAGCGGCAAATCGAACGCATCGGCAGTAACCGGACGCTCAATGTGGATGTACGTATCATTACGGCTACCAATCGCGACCTGGAAGCCATGATTCGGAACAGTACGTTCCGCGAGGATTTCTATTATCGCATCAATGTCTTCCCCATCTACGTGCCGGCGTTGCGCGAACGGAGGGCGGACATCACGATGCTGGCCGATCATTTCATCAACAAGATAAACAAGCAGAACAGGATGAATGTCAAGCGGATTACCGGCGGCGCATTAGACATGCTAATGATGTATTCGTGGCCGGGCAACATCCGCGAGCTGGAAAACGTGATTGAGCGGGCGATGATCATGACCACGGACAATGTCATCCATTCCTACAACCTGCCGCCTTCGCTGCAAACGGCCGTTTCGTCGAACACGATCGACAAGGGTTCGCTTGGACTGGTACTGGGAAAGGTGGAGAAACAAATGATTATCGACGCCTTGATTGCCAACAACGGCAACATAGCCAAATCCGCTACCCAGCTGGGCATCACCGAACGCATCATGGGACTGCGTATCCGAAAATACAATATTCATATACAGAATTACAAATACCTTTCAAATGACAATGGCTGAAACAGGCATCACGGCTTGCGACTACACGAACAAAGCGCATCGGCAAGCCGTGGCAGATATGATCAACGCTTACATTGAGGATGAGATGGGCGGCGGCGAAATCCTGTCCAAAGACAGGCAACTCCGGCTGCTGGACGGTCTGCAAGGCTGTTCCGGCGCCATCGTGCTGCTGGCTGAACATGCAAATGTTTACTGTGGCTTACTGACGGCTTTCGAGCATTTTTCCACCTTCACCGTGCAGCCGATGATAAATATTCACGACGTCATTGTGCTGAAAGCATACAGAGGAAAGGGCATCGGACGGCAACTGATGAACGCGGTCATTGCCGAAGCTGAAAAAAGGCTGTGTAGCCGGTTGACGCTCGAAGTGAGGCAGGATAACCTCGTAGCGCAGCATTTGTACCGGGAACTGGGTTTTCATGATACCGATCCTCCGATGTTTTACTGGCGAAAATATCTCTAAAGAGCGTCCGGAAGTGTTCATTTCCGGACAGCTCCTGAAGAACGCATTAAAGGCGTCAGGGATGAAATCCCGGGGCTGATGTTTCCCGATAAAAATCGCCTGCTTACACCCTTCCCCGGGAGACGTAAAAAACTTTCCCCGTAGAAAGTTTCGAACATCCAAAGGGAGTTTGTAATCGGTTCGGAGCGCGGGTGCCGATACGGCTGAAGAGCTGACGGCGAACAACGTGAACAATCCGGACTGACGTCACAACGTGATGGCCAACAAAACGACTTCCACCCTGCAACTTCATGCACGACGCATCAACTGTCGGGACTGTTTGCGAAATTCGGAAGTATTCATTCCCGTCATGTTCTTGAAAAACCGGCTGAAAAGGGCATGTTCATCGAACCCAAGCAGGAGCGCAACCTCTTTGGACGACTTCGAGGTATAGTACAGCAGCCTTTCGGCTTCGGCAATGATACGGTTGTGAATCACTTTGATGGCCGGCGGCCGGTGATAGTAGGAGAGAATGTTGGCCAGCGTCTTGGACGACTTGTTGAGCATGTCGGCATATTCCTGCACTTGTTTTTTCTCGCGGAAGTGTTCGTCTACCAGCATGTAGAATTTGCGCATGATTTCGAACCGGGCGCAGCGCTGCGAAAAAACGCCATGCTTGCTGCGCACCAGCCGGCAGCAGAGGATGATGGTTCGTTTGAGGATGATGCGCAGCATTTCGTCCTGCATGGAGTCGTGGAAAGTCATTTCTTCCAGAAATACGTCAACGAGCCGATTGAGCTTGAACGCATCTTCTTCGCTGGCGCAGAAACTGATGACGTTTTGAGACCCGTTGAAAAGCAATCCGTTGCAAAGCACCTCGCTGTCGTGGTCGATGATGTGATAGAAGCGATTGTTGAACAGCATGGCGCGATAGCTCCCGTTGATTTTCCCCAGTCTCATACAATGCAGATAGGAGAGTGAAACAATCTCTCCCGCATGGAAAGTGAACGGTTCGTAGTTGATAATCAATTCCACTTCCCCTTTCGTAATCCAAATGAACTTGTAGAGCGTCTTGTCGCGCAAGAGTTCCACATCTTTTTCGAGCGAGTCGCACAGGATTAACTTGCTCTTTATTTTTACGTTATCATACACATATTTCATAGTTGCCCGGTTTTAGTTTTGCGGCCTAAATGTACACATTATTTTTTTACAACAACATGCATCAGGACGGTCAACTGTTCTGCATCAGTAATTGCGGCGGTGACGGTGGTGACGGCGATTGTAGAGACGCAAAATTTTGCGTCTCTACGGCGTTCGCCGGTCGGCAGGTTGCCCGCGTGTTGATGCGGCGGTTGTGCTTGTCGTTGTGGTAATTGCGGCGATGCGGCGATTGTAGAGACGCAAAATTTTGCGTCTCTACGGTGTTCGTCGGTCGGCGGGTTG
>JAITAY010000177.1 GCA_031283915.1 Tannerella sp. | reverse complement strand
CTGAAAACGTATCTGCTGGACTACCATACCCGTCCGCCGCGATACGATAGGGATCACCTGTTGAACCAGGTCAGCGGACGTGTCCTCGACGCAACGACCGGCGAGCCGCTTCCCGGCGCCACGGTGATGATTAACGGCTCTACCATCGGGACGGTCACCGACGTGTCAGGACATTACGCACTGTCCCTTCCGGCGGGCGGCGGCGATTTGCAGGTATCCTGGATCGGATACCGAACGAAAATAACGCCTGTCAGGGGAAGCGAGATGGATATTCTGCTGGAGGAGGATGAACAAGCTCTGGAGGAAGTGATCGTAATAGGATATGGCACCACTACCGGGAGGGAGAGCAGGGCGGCGGATCTGGCGCCTGCTCCCGCATTGCGGTCGGAGCAGAAAGCGCTGGCGAAAAGCCTTCCGGTACCGGTTGTCCAGGTCGAAAACCAGACGGCGGTGACGTTTGAAATCAAAACGCCTTATACGATTCCTTCCGAAAACCGCAGTACCGCGATCGAAGTGGAACGTTATTCGGTTCCAGCCGAATATGAATATTACTGCGTGCCGAAAATAGATACAGATGCTTTTCTGCTGGCCAATATATCCGGATGGGAACAGTACAATCTGCTGGAAGGAGAAGCGAATATCTTTTTTGAAAACACGTTTGTAGGGAAAACGGTGCTGGATGTGCGTTCGCTGGGCGACACGCTAGACCTGTCGCTGGGACGCGACAGGAATGTTTCCGTAAAACGGGAAAAGGTCAAGGAATACAGTACGCAGAAATTCTTCGGCAGCAAGACCGAAACAACACGCGACTGGAAAATTACGGTGCGTAACAACAAGCGTCAACCCGTTGCAATGGTCATTTTCGACCAGATTCCGGTTTCGACCTTGCAGGAAATCGAAGTAAATGCCGAAAATCTTTCCGGCGGCACGTTGAATGATGCCACCGGTGAAGTAAAATGGAAATTCAGCTTGCCTCCCGCCCAGACAAACGAACTGGAATTGAGATATAAAGTAAAACATCCGAAAGGGAAGCCGTTGCTCGTGGAGTGACCGATCGGAAATCAGGATTCGCGCGGGGGAAGAAGACTGTCGAGCTGTTTCTTCAAAGCGACAATGACTCTCTCTTTTTCCTCCAGCGCCTTTTCCTGCTCTTCGATCAGAATATTCTTTTCCTCCAGTGTTTTAGCTTGAGTGGCAATGACGGCAAACTGCTTTGAAAACAAGGCATGGAATGTTCGGACGGCTTCCTGTTCCTTTTCCAGTTCCCTGCGTTCGCCGGGATCGGTTCCCACATAATGCAATATCTCTGTGATCTCCTTCACGGTCTCATCGTCAGGCTGATGATTGTACATCTTCAGCATGGCGCTGTTGCCCACAAAATGGGATTGTTCAAAAACGCTCAACAACTTGTCCAGCCTGGTCTGATAACGGTCGGAGGTAATTCTGCGCGTCTGGACTACATAGCTGTCATGCGTCAGGCACTCAACAAAATGATTTTTCACCCTGAGGGGCGTACGGGTAATCATGTCCGTGTATTCGCGCTGCACCTTGATACATGCACTCTCTATCTCCGGCAGATAAAAGTCCAGCACGTAAATAGTGGTAACCGGTAAAACCGTTTCCACGCCGTTTACTTTGTCGATTTTCCTGTACTGTTCTGACAGATAATTGCGGAAGCGCATCAAGTCGTCCTGTTCCCAAGCCTTCTGCACTTCGATGAGTATCTTTTTCCAGGCGCCCGTTTCCGTCCGGATGGTTGCAATAAAATCCACCCTGTAAACGGAAAAGCCTATCCCTCCCACTGCTTGACCGGATGATTCCGCAAAGGTTTCCGCCGTTTCGTCTACAATTTTCCTGTAAGTGTACTCCTGAGGGTTCATTTCGAGCGAAACAACTTCCTCTTCCAGGAGCGTACCAATGAAAAACCTGGCTACGCGCTCGTTCTCCATGAGCCGCTTGAAGACGGTGTCATAGATGGGATTGGCGATAAGAATAGGTCTTGCTTGATCCATAATATTACTGCATTAACCGCTTTTCCAACACAAAATAATCCTGTTTCCGCATAAACGACAAAGGAATCCACTAACGCTTGATCAATTTCGTCGTCCGGACAGTCCCGTCCGACCGGATGCAAAGAATGTACATTCCCTGTTTCAGGGACGAGATATCCAATTGTCCGGCACTGAACGGGGCAGACAGAATTTCCCTTCCCGTGAAGTCATAAATCGAAACATTTCCGTTCATAACTCCGAAATAGATCATGTTGTCAGCCGGATTGGGATATACGGCCGGTTTCTGTTCCGGAATAAACTCGATGCCGTCCGACCCCGTCGAAACATGTGAAGTAATGAATTTCGTGATTTCCTCCACGTAATCCATGCAGTCGCCCGTTTCTTTCCCGAAAAAATAACGGTGGTTTGAACCGTTCATTTTGTAATGCACGACTTCATATTCCGGATGCGGGTAAGTGATCTTTTCGACAGTGATGCCGTTTGTCGAAGGATAATACTTGACCTCTTCCGTCACCGGCGCATCCGCGCCATTGGTTTGCACCCAATAGTTAAGCACATCCTGTTTGGGCTGAGCCAGGTAAATCGTCATTCCGGACTTTTCGGTCGAACCGGTATAGGGAACCACTTCATCCGTCACGCTGTGAAAATCGCAGACCGGCACTTTCATTCCGTTTCCCATTCCCCGAATGTTCAATCCCATCGAACCGACGATAGAGATGATCCCCGCCAATTGCACAGGTTGTTTCAGCGCAAACTGATAGGCCATGTAACCTCCCATCGAAGTACCGACAAGAAAGATGTTTTCGGATTTCAGAGCAAATTCTTCCAGTGTCCGCCGGATAATCAAACGGATAAATTCCACATCATCTACCGATTTGTTCAATTCATCATCCAGCAGCCGGATATTCCCCAAGTTCATCACAGCCTTGACTCTCAACCCGCAACCCCAAGCTGCATGGAGGAAAAGTTCGTCTCCGGTAACTGTACTGATGGTCGCCGCCATATCAATCAAGCTCTGACTTTGTTCAGGTAAAGCCTGTGGCGCAACAATCAAATAATTAAGCGAATCTGCCACTTTGTAAACAGGATAATCGCCGAAAAAATTTTCCATGGAACCATTGAATCCATGCAGGCAGACGATCAATCCCTCCGGACGGGAATAGGCATTTTCGGGCGTATAAACCAAGTATTCCCGTTCAAAACCTCCCGTTTGAATAGTCTTCTTTACCGGAGTTGCAGCCATCAAACCATTAGCTGTCAAACAGAACAATAGTGTAATTATCGAGCACTTCTTCATCTCCTTAACTGCCTTCGAAACAAAGATGCGCTCAGTGCGCAACAGCTCACCAGGCAACGTAGACAGAAATCCCCCCAGTACTGCGAAATATGCCTTCTGCTGCAGCAGACGCTTGATCGCTCCGTCAAATCGAATGTAATGACTCTTTCCCATAAACCACTGTTTTTTCGTGTGTACAAAATACCTTACAAAGGTAAGGTAAATGTATAACATTTTCGCAATCCTTTGAATTAAAACATGGAGACGTCCTTTGTGGAAAAGTTCGCCCATGACAGCTATGTCATTCATTCAGGCAGAATAACGGACGAACGTTACAGTACAAAACTGAACGAACTGCCGGAATAGACGCTCTCCTGTTTCGGAACCCCCTCATATTCATCGAAAACATCCCGGATCACTTCCCGGATCACGATTTTATCTTCCATAAATGCCTGTTTTGTACGGTTATTTACTGTGACTGATACGCCCCTCTGCCGGAGCCATGGCCTTTTTGAACCCCGGTTTAATTCTTCTTCATCGTATACCGGGTGATGCCCAGCGATGCATACGCCTGCAGGAGCGCCTCGTCATTGTCAGAGATCATCAGCAGTTTGTCATGTTCCAGCAGGATGGTATTGCCTTTGGGGATAAAGTAATGATCGTTGCGTTTGACCATGACGGCCAGCGTATGATCCGGCAAACGAAGCTGCATCAGTTTGTTACCGTGTTGCAGGACGGCCGGCGTGATTTCGATTTCGCTCATGGCGCTTTTGATGCCTTCCGGCAGTTCGATGCCGAAAACGTCTTTCCGCGCCAAATCTTTTACCACCAGTTTGAGTTTGTCGGCCACGGTGACGACGGTCATTCCCTGGAGAATCAGCGAGAGGATGGTGATGAAGAATACGACGTTGAATATCAGGTTGGCATTGTTGATGTGAGCCGTCAGGGGATAGGTGGCGAAGATGATGGGGACGGCGCCGCGCAGACCCACCCACGAAAGGTAAAGTTTGCCCCTGAAGGAGAAATTCCGGAACGGGAGCAGCGTCAGGAACACGCTGACCGGGCGGGCAAACAGCATCATGAACACGCCGACGGCAATGGCGACAAAGGCGACCGGCAGCAGTTCGTGCGGATTGACCAGCAGCCCGAGCATGAGGAACATCACGATCTGGCACAGCCACGTGAAGCCCTCGAAAAACGTCCCGGTACTTTTCTTGTGAACCATTCGCGAATCGCCCGCCACCAAACCGGCGATATACACGCCCAGATAACCGTTTCCCTGGCAGAGCGTGGTCACCGCAAAGGTAAAGATCGCGCCGGCCAGCAGCAGAATCGGGTAATAAGACGAGTTGTCGAGGTTGATCCGGTTGATGACAAACACAATCAGCTTACCCAGCAGATAACCGGCAATCATGCCGACGCCCATCTCGAGAAACAGGTCGACCAGTATCCACCCCACGTTCACCTCCCCGGACTGGATACAGGAAATCAGCATGACGGTGAGCAAGTAAGCCATCGGGTCGTTGCTCCCGCTCTCCAGTTCGAGCGCCGGCTGCAGCCGCTCCTTGAGCATCAATTTCCGTCCGCGCAGAATGGCAAAAACCGACGCCGAATCGGTCGACGACATCACGGCCGCCAGCAGCAACGCCTCAGCCAGAGGCACGGTCTCCGTCCCGTTCACCAGCCGGAAGAGGGAATACACGAACACCCCCGTGAGCAGCGTCGTCAGCATGACGCCAAACGTGGCCAGCATCATGCCCTGCACAAAAACCGGCCGTATATCGGCAATCTTCGTATCCATCCCTCCCGAGAACAGGATCACCGTCAGCGCCAGCATACCGATGAACTGGGCAATGGCCGGATTGCTGAACTGGATGCCCAGCCCGTCGCTGCCGAACAGCATCCCCACGCCCAGGAAAATCAGCAGCGAAGGCAGTCCGAAACGGTAACCGGCCTTACCGGCAAAGATGCTGAAAAACAGAATGACGGAAGCTATCAACAGGATACTTTCGGAGTTTTGGAGGAGGACGGCAGAAAAGGAATCAAGTAAAAGCATAATTATATCATTTCAGTTATTTCGTACTACAAAGTAAGCAAAAAAACGGCTAACACCCATCACCGAATCATTGAATCACCGAATCATTCAATGATTGAACATAGAATTCGGACGACACGGAGATTTTTTCCGTTCTCTCCCTCCGTGTTCTCGGTGCCTCTGTGGTTTGATGCCATGATAAACCGGCCATCCCATTTGGGTGCGGCCTTTTTACAGCAATGCGTCAGTTACCGGGCTAAGGAGCTGTCTGTATCGTGAAGGAATGTAAATAAGCGGGAAGGAATCTCTTTGTTTATAAATAATGGGCTATATTTGTAGCCGGGAAATGAAAAGTTACGAAATGAATCAAACAAAAAAGCTTGTAGAGGCTGTAGTAAAAGGGATACAGGAGAAGAAAGGGAAAAAGATTACGATGGTAGACTTGACACAACTCTCCGGTGCCATTTGTGAATATATGATTATTTGTGAAGGAAACAGTTTGAATCAATTGTCATCGCTATCCGATTCGGTATGGGAAGTGGTGCGGGTGGGCACGGGGGAGCGACTGCTCTCGATGGACGGCGATCGCCATTCGCCGTGGATCGGCATGGATTATGGCAACGTGCTCGTACATATTTTCTTGCCGGAACAGCGTTCCTTCTATGACCTGGAACATCTCTGGGCTGATTCACAAGTGACGGAAATTCCCGACCCCGAATACCCTTTTGCAGGCCAGTAGTTCAAAGAAATTTCACCTTTATGCCGAATTTTTACAACCTGTGGAGATGAAAGATCGTATTTTGATAAGTATTTGTGCATTATTAGGGTATGCCTGCGGACAACCCTCGTCGCAACCGGAGACGACGGCACAAGCACCCTATTATATCGCAGCCTATGTATGGCCCTCCTGTCATGATGAAGCGTTAAGCCGCCATCTGTTATGGCCTGAAGGAACAGGAGAATGGGAAGTGATTCGGAAAGGGAACAAGCGATTCGAAGGGCATTATCAGCCGCGCCGCCCCTTGTGGGGTTACGAAATGGACGACAATCCGCAGGTCGTGGAAAAATGGATTGATGCGGCTGCTGACCACGGCGTGAATGTCTTTATCTATGACTGGTACTGGTATAATGAAAGTCCTTTTCTGGAAAACGCGCTGAACAATGGTTTTCTGCAAGCGAAAAACCGAGACCGGATGCAATTTTATATCATGTGGGCTAATCATGACGTCTATCAAGCATTTTTTAATGTCCACCTTTATCAGGATGAGCCGATGTTGTGGGACGCCCGTGTGGACTGGAAGAGCTACAAAGCCCTCGTCGACCGGGTGATCCATCGCTACTTCAAGCAACCCAACTATTTCAAAATCGACGGCAAACCGGTGTTCTCCATATTTGATGCGAGCAAGTTGATAGAAAGTTTCGGTGGAAGTGCGGAAGAAACCTGCCAAGCGCTCGATTATTTCAGGGCGGAAGTGGAAAAAGCAGGATTTCCCGGGTTGCATATTCAGTGGAATCAGGCGTGGGGTTCGATGATGTCGGAAGAGAAGGCAGGGAAATTTTCTCAAAAAATAGATTCAATGGGATTCAACAGTGTAGCCATGTACAATATGGGCGGTTTCGATGAGGATTATCTGGTTTACGGCGCGAATGCGCTTCGCATCCTCGAACGAATGGATTCCGCCTTACATGTTCCGCTTTTTCCCTGTGTTTCTATTGGCTGGGACGATACACCGCGTTTTCCGAATAAAGATCCTCACGGTATCGTACACTATAACAATACACCTGCAAGTTTCGCCATGTTACTGCTGAAAGCAAAGGAATACGTGAACCGCCACCCCGAACAACCGAAATTGATCATTGTCAATGCCTGGAACGAGTGGGTCGAAGGCGGTTATTTGTTGCCGGACATGCTCAACGGATTCGGCTATCTGGAAGCGGTGAAGGACATCATTGTGGATGGAAAATACGACAGATACAGATAAATTAGTATGTATGGAAAATAATAATAATAATAACCCACCGAAGAACGGCAAGCCGAAAGTCCGTTTTAATCCGTATTTGTTATACGGGCTGATTGTCATTGTGCTGATCGGACTGTTCATGGTGAACGATTTTTCGACCACACGGGAGGTCGGATGGACGGAATTTCAGCGCTTGACACAGGAAGACGTCTTTGAAAAATTAGTCGTTTACAACAAGAAAAACCTGCTGGAGGCAACGGTTAAAAACGACCGGAAAGAACAGGTTTTCGACCGGGAAGAGATCGAACAGGTCGGCGTCAGTCCGAAAGTATTTGTCAAAATTCCTTCGGCCGACAAGTTTTCCGACTTTTACGACCGGACAGCAGCCGAAAAACAGATCAGCGCCAAAGTCAGCTACAAGGATGGCGACGACACGATCTGGAATATTCTGTTTTCCGCCTGGCCGATTTTGCTGATCATCTTCGTGTGGCTGTTTTTCATGCGCCGGATGGCGGGAGGCGCAGGCGGCCCCGGTAATATATTCAGCGTAGGCCGTTCGAAAGCGCAAATATTCGACAAGGACGGCGGACATATCAAGGTGACGTTTAAAGACGTGGCCGGCCTGGCGGAAGCGAAACAGGAAATCGAAGAAATCGTTTCCTTCCTGAAAAATCCGGCTAAATACACGGAACTGGGCGGCAAGATTCCGAAAGGCGCTTTGCTGGTCGGCCCTCCGGGTACGGGAAAGACGTTACTGGCGAAAGCCGTAGCCGGCGAAGCCAACGTGCCATTCTTTTCCCTGTCCGGTTCCGATTTCGTGGAAATGTTCGTAGGCGTAGGCGCCTCGCGGGTACGCGACCTGTTTCGTCAGGCCAAGGAAAAAGCGCCGTGCATCGTTTTTATTGACGAAATCGACGCCGTAGGCCGTGCACGGGGAAAAAACGTCAATGTAAACGGGAATGACGAGCGTGAAAATACCTTGAATCAATTACTGACCGAAATGGACGGTTTTGGTTCAAACAGCGGCGTCATCATCCTGGCAGCCACGAACCGGGCGGACGTACTGGACAAAGCCCTGTTGCGTGCGGGACGGTTTGACCGCCAAATTCATGTGGAATTACCGGATTTGAACGAACGGAAAGAGATTTTTGACGTGCATTTGCGTCCGATCAAGATTGACCAGAGCGTGGATGCCGAATTCATGGCGCGCCAGACGCCCGGCTTTTCGGGAGCGGATATTGCCAATGTTTGCAACGAAGCCGCTTTGATTGCCGCCCGCGGCGGAAAGAGTTTCGTACAGAAAGAAGATTTCATGAACGCCGTAGACCGTATCGTCGGCGGTTTGGAGAAACGCTCCCGGATCACGACGGCCAAGGAACGCCGGAGCATCGCCTTCCACGAAGCCGGACATGCAACGCTCAGTTGGTTGCTCGAACATGCCAATCCGCTGGTGAAAGTCACCATTGTCCCGCGTGGAAAAGCGCTGGGCGCGGCATGGTATCTGCCCGAAGAACGCCAGATCACCACCCGTGAGCAGTTGCTGGACGAGATGTGTGCCACACTGGGAGGCCGCGCGGCGGAAGAACTGTTCCTCGGAGAAATCTCAACCGGCGCATCCAATGACCTGGAACGAGTCACCAAACAGGCTTATGCCATGGTCGTCTACTTCGGCATGAGCGACAAGTTGCCGAACCTGAACTACTACGATTCGACAGGTCAGGACTGGGGCTTTACGAAACCTTACAGCGAAGAAACCGCCAAACTGATTGACGAGGAGGTTCAGCACATTGTGAACAAACAATACGAGCGTGCCAAATCCATCCTGTCGGAATATGTAGAAAAACATCATCAACTGGGAGAACGATTGCTGGAATCGGAAGTGATTTATTCGGAAGATATGGAACACATTTTCGGCAAGCGTCCCTGGATTTCGCGCTCCCAGGAAATACTGAACCGCAAGGAAGAAGAACAGAAATCGCCGGATGAGACTCCACAATCCGCATGAATACCTGAAAACGACAGATATTGAAGAATATAGTTACACGTACGATCACCGGAGCCGGTTTCATTGCAGTCATTGTTGCGGCTACGTGCGTGCACGTCTACGGCTTTTTGGCTTTGTTTACCTTGATTGCAGGATGGTCGCTGAATGAGTTTTACGGTTTTACCGGTATTGCCGGCTGGCGGAAACGGGCAGGCATTGCCGGCGGGATGTATCTCTTTGCCGCCACTTTTGGTTATGCCGGCGGATATGTATCGAACGGGGTGTTTTTGCCCTACGTGTTTTTCCTCCTGTTGCTGCTGATCGGCGGCCTGTATAGCAAGACCTCCCAGCCGGTGCACGACTGGGCGATGGCTCTGTTTGCGCAGTTTTATTGTGCCGGATTGCTTTCGTCTCTGAATTTTATCGCGTTTGATTTCAGCAAAGCAGTCTACACGCCTGTTTATATTCTGCTGATATTTATGTTAATATGGATGAATGATACGGGCGCCTACCTGATAGGGAGCAGGTTTGGCAAACACCGGTTGTTTCCCCGCATTTCACCGTTGAAGTCTTGGGAAGGTTTTTGGGGCGGACTGGCGGTTACGCTTGCCGGTTCGTTGTTGCTGGTGCGGTTTTTTCCGGAAGCCTTTCCGGCATGGTATCACTGGCCGGCGCTGGCAACGGTTGTAGTGACGTTCGGCACGTGGGGCGATTTGGTGGAATCGTTGATCAAGCGGACATACGGCGTCAAGGATTCCGGTACGCTGCTGCCCGGACACGGAGGCATACTGGACCGGTTGGACAGCATCATACTGGCCTCTCCGGCTGCCTGTTTCTATCTGGAGTTGCTTATTCGAAATTAAAGGTAAAGACTATCATCCGTGAGGTGGCGCGTGACAAAGCCTGCGAATATTTCCGGTCGGCCTCGTTTATCAGGTCGCTCCGATTTTTTTCCAGCACATCGGCCAGCCCAAAACAGAATTTGATTTCCGGACAAAGTTTGAAAAACGGCAGATAGATGTCGCACCCGAACCCAAATTCCACGCCGTAATCGCTCCCCTTAAGCAATAAAGGATTTCCCCGCTTGCGTCCGATATCGAGCGCCGAATACACCCCGCCAATCAGATAGGGGCGATAATTGTTCAGCCGGACAGCCGCGTATTTCACGTCCAGTGGGATAATCAGGTAATTGGAACGTACAGAGGTGATAAATTCTGTTTTTGAGGTCTGCTCCAGAAAAGTGAACTGTTTGTCGCCGAAGTGAACGGTAGGGGAAAGGCGCAGGCTGAAATAGCGGTTGAGGTAGAGATCACCGAGCACGCCGACCGTAAATCCCGGCGAATAAACGGGCACTTCGGCATACCAGGTTTCACCGTCAGGCGTTGCGATCCCGTTGTGGGTCAGTATCAGGTCTTGGGTGTGTAAACCGATATGGAATCCCAAATGATACCATTTCATGTCTGCATACGGTTGGTTTTTGGGTTTCTGTTTCTGCGCCCACCCTCCTGCCAGGGTGAGACTGCACAGAGTCGTTATGATGATTAATCGCCTCAATTCGATGCCTGTTTTCCTGTATTAACGAGGGATGAAAAAAGTTATTGCCAAAGGAAGATAAATAAAAAATGGCGCAGATGTTTTTTTGTATACGAAGAAACGATTATTTTTGCGGAACGTTTAATTTTAAAACAAAAAAAATGGCTTACGTAATTAGCGAAGATTGTATTGCATGTGGTACTTGTATTGACGAATGTCCCGTAGGAGCGATTTCCGAAGGCGACATTTATCGCATTGATCCGGAGATATGCAGTGAATGTGGAACGTGTGCGGATGTTTGTCCCACGGGCGCCATTCACCCGGAAGCATAGGTACGGTTCAAATGCCGGGCACTCCTTTTTGGTCTGGGGGAGAAACGGCGTATTCCAGCGATTCCCGACAGGCCACAAAATAAACGTAGAGAACGAGCAGAAATGCGGATTCCCTGCGTTTTTTTTATCGCGTATCCGGCGGAATTTTGTCTTTCCCTACCCGCTATTCCGTCCCCCAAGGGACTTTCATGCGTTCTATTTTATTTATTAACCTGAGTTTTGGATAAGCGCATCCGTGTAATGTAATTGATATACGTCGAAAAAACCTCAGGGTATTACCCGTCCCCAAATGAGTTACAGCCGGTCAATCACTTTTTCCAGATGGACGGCATGTGAACCTTTGATAAGGATGTGATAGCCTTGCCATGGATTTCGGGTCAGGTAACCGGTTAACGCTTCCGTATCCGGAAAACAGGGGTAGCGTGAGGCTGCAACGGCTGTAAACTGTTCGCCGCAGAGAAGAACCTGTTCGAAATCGAAGGTTGGCAGTTGTTCCACTACCGCTTCATGAAAAGCCGGACTGTTTGCGCCCAATTCATGCATATCGCCCAAAATCACCGCTTTCGGACGAACCGGCAATGCAGCGAAATTCCTCAGCGCGGCCTCCATGCTGCTGGGATTGGCATTGTAAGCGTCGATAATCAATTCGTTACGGGCTGTCTTTTTCCACTGTGACCGGTGATTAGCCGGCTCGCAGGCGGCAATAGCCGCATTGATGGACTCGGGCGGGATGTCGAAATACCGTCCCACAGCAACTGCCGCCAGCGCATTCCACAAGTTGTAATCGCCGGCCAAATGCGTGTCAACCGCATGACTGACTCCCTGCTGCGTCCACCGAAAACAGAGAAACGGATGACAGTCCGTCACTTTTCCTGTCACGTACGCATCGTCACCTGTACCGTAGGTGATTTGTTCGAGGCCGCGAGCGATGGCCTGCAAATGCGGATTTTCCCTGTGGATGAATATCTTGCCGTGCGTTTCACGCAGGAAATCATACAGCTCTCCCTTGGCGCGAATGACCCCCTCCAGCGAACCGAAACCTTCCAGGTGTGCACAACCGACATTGGTAATCAGGCCATAGTCCGGTCGGACGATCTGTGCCAAATCCCATATTTCGCCGGGATGGTTCGCACCCATTTCCACCACGCCCATTTCATGCCTGCGCGTCAGGCGAAGCAGCGTAAGCGGTACGCCGATGTGGTTGTTCAGGTTTCCCTGCGTGGACAACACTTTGTATTTGACGGATAACACGGCTGCCAGCAGTTCCTTGGTAGTTGTTTTCCCGTTCGTTCCGGTGATGCCGATCAGAGGAATACCCAACGTCTCGCGATGCAGGCGGGCAAGTTGTTGCAGTGTGAGCAGGACGTTGTCCGTCAGAAGCATCCGGCTGTCGGTTTTCACGTTCGGGTCGTCAATAACGGCGAATGTGCAACCGGCTTGCAAAGCTTTTTCGGCAAATTGATTCCCGTCAAACGAGTCTCCTTTCAACGCAAAAAAGATAGACCCGGCGGGGCATGTCCGGCTGTCGGTTGTGACGGTCGGGTGCTGGAGATACAATGGATATAAGTCAGAAACGCTTGTCATATACTATATTTGAACAGCAATGGATTCCCGCAAATCGGCTTGCCTTTTTTGCCATTCCAGATAATTTGTCCTGCAAAGGTCGTACTTGAGCATGTAATATGCAAATCGTTTTTTACCCAGGGCAACCGCATCAAAATTCCGCCATACTGTTTTATCATCCATATTGCAGGCAGTATATTTGTAAAAACCGTCCGGGTACGCGTCGAGTACCCGCCCGGGTACGCGTCGAATACCCGTCCGGGTACGCGTCGAGTACCCGCCCGGGTACGCGTCAAGTACCCGCCCGGGTACGCGTCAAGTACCCGCCCGGATATTCGTCGAGTATCCGGACGGGTACACGACGTATACCCGTTTTCCCGTGATATACATTT
>JAITAY010000153.1 GCA_031283915.1 Tannerella sp. | reverse complement strand
GCATTCTTACCGAGCGAAGCGTTTTGTCGGACGCGAAGCGGGAAGGGATAGAAGAAGGCATGGAAAAAGGAATAAAAGCGGGCATGGAAAAAGGGCGAAAGGAAGGACTGGAAGAAGGGATAAAAAAAGAGCGAAAAGCCTTTGCCGCGGCCTGCCTGAAAAAAGGTCTGTCACCTTGGGATATCAGCGAACTGACCGGCTTGACAGTCGACGAAATTCGCTCCCTGGATTCACTTACGACATTCTGAAAATCACTAATTTTGTAACCAAACATTTTAGATCGGAAAAGAATTATGGCACATTACCTTGACCCCAAAAACGATTTGACGTTCAAGCGCGTCTTCGGCGAACACAGGCACCTGTGCAGGAGTCTGCTCAACAGCATGTTGCCGCTGGATGAATCACGACAAATCGTTGAATTAGAATATCAGACCGGAGAACTGGTTCCCGAAATCGAAGTCCTGCGCAATTCGATTGTGGATGTGCGCTGCACCGACACGCTCGGACGGCAGTTCATCGTTGAGATGCAGATGTACTGGTCGGAAAGTTTCAGGAGCCGGGTGCTGCTCAACGCCTCCAAAGCCTATGTCATGCAGTTGGACAGAGCCGACCGGTATGAACTCCTTCAGCCGGTTTACGCACTGAGTTTTGTTAACGAAACCTTTGAAAAATCGCCCGAAATGCGAAACGAATATTATCATCATTACAAAATCGTAAACATAAAGGATACGCAGAAACAAATCAAAGGACTGGAATTTGTCTTCATCGAGCTGACGAAATTTGTTCCCCAAAACCGTGCGGAGAAAAAGCTGCATGAACTGTGGCTGCGTTACCTGACCGAGATCAACGAAAACACGCGGGAGGTAGCATCGGAACTGCTTGAAAACAGCGACATTCGCGAAGCGGTGAAATACGTGGAAGTCGGCGCTTACACCAAAGAACAGCTGTTCACCTATGACCGTTTCCGGGACGGCATTCTTACCGAGCGAAGCGTTTTGTCGGACGCGAAGCGGGAAGGGATAGAAGAAGGCATGGAAAAAGGGCGAAAGGAAGGAATAGAAGAAGGGATAGAAAGAGGGCGAAAGGCCTTTGCCGCGACCTGTCTGAAAAAAGGTCTATCCCACCTGGAAGTCAGCGAACTGACCGGCTTGACAGTCGATGAAATTTGCTCCTTTTGCCTCACGTGATGACGGGGAGGTTTTGTTACACGCTGTAAAAAAGGAAACAGTTATGTTTGATATAAGAATTAACAAAATGGAGATATGCAGCAGGCGGGAAGGCTTTCGCGGATTACCGTACAACCGTGCGGAGCTATGGATAAAAAATCACGCCGGGTGGTTTTACCTCTTTCTTATGCATTGCTCCTTTTCAGTCATAACGCGAAAAATCAATATATTTAGCAGGCAAATAACCGGCACAGGGCGATCCGCAAGATTTGCCCTGCATTCCGGGATTATTTTAAAAAAGGTCTGTCTTTGTAGCGAACATTTCACCGAATACCGATATGAATACATTAACGTCAAAAAAACAAACAACAGACAGTTGTCCCCACAAAGAGAATCTTAAAAAAGATTTATGGAAAGTGAAGCCCAGTTCCCGGGAAAACGAAACCATTTCCCGGGAAAATAAAATTTTCTCGCGGGAAAATGAAACCGTTTCCCACGAGATAAAAACCATTTCCCGCGAAAATGAAACCGTTTCGCAGGAAAATAAATCCATTTCCCGGGAAATAAAATCCATTTCCCGGGAAATAGAAATTTTTTCCCGTGAGATAAAAACCTCTTCCCGCGAGATAAAAAATATTTCGCGGGAAAGCGGCGTCATTTCCCGGGAGACGGTTTTCAAAACGCAATTTTTAAGCGTCCTTCCTCAGCCTTTTATGATGTTTTCTAATTTATTAATATTCTAATTATCAATGCAATGGAAAATTTATTTCAATTTTTGATCTGGATGGCCGGCATCGTGTCCGACCTTGTAACTCTGTTTTTCGCCACCCTTACAGACTTGGAAAACCTCCTGTTTGTCGGCGGCGGACTTACGCTTGCCATGGCTACAGGTGTAGTCACTTACGGCAATATTCCCGACGGCGTGCTTGCCAACATTCGTCGCTGGCACGGAACCATTGACGGGCAGTTCGATAATATCGACAACCTGGTCAATCTCATCCTGGCCAATCAGGCGAAATGGGATCCCCCCTCGACGCTGCTTCAGCAACTGAGCGACAACCGCGACGAGCTGGCCAAACTGATTGCCCGGTGCCGGTCGAACTTCGGCTCCTCCGCCGACCGCACCGTGCGCAACTCGCTGCTCAAGACCACCGTCGGGCTGTGCCTGACGCAGGTGAAAGCCTGGGTGTATACGCAATACTACGCCGGAGTAATGACGATAGACGATGTGCATCTGCTCGGATTCTTCCTGCCGGGAGAAACAGGCGGATACCGTGCCCGTCAGGAATCGACCGACGTGCTGGCCGAGGTCAAGGTATCGATCGTCAACATGGACTTTATCCGCGTGGTGATCGACCAGGCGACCGGCGAAAATGCCGCGCTCGTGGTACACGGATGGCCTCCGGGCGTGCGCCAGGCGCTGATCGTCATCCTGACCGCCGACGGCAAGACCGAAGTCTATCGTCAGCTTACCACCCGCCTGCACAACAACATCCAAATGCCCGAAGGCTCGCGCGGAAAGCTGTTCATCATCAAGGCCGCCTTCCTCAAACACGTGGACGACAAGCCTAAATTCGGTCCCGAACCGACCTTCTCCATGCCCCTTACGACCGAAGACCTGGCCGCCGTCATCGACCGGCAGCATCATGAAGATTTTGAAGCGCAGTTGCGCGAGGTCGAACGCCACCGTCAGGAAGTGGAGCAGCTCCAGGCAGCAAAAAATTAGTAGAGAATAAAATCTATTCATTATAAAATTAAAAAAGAATGAAATCTGCTCATACTGTATCTCGTCTGTGGACGAAGCTCCTTATGCCGGTCGTGGCCGCCCTGTCTTTCGGGGTGGCTCACGGCCAGGCGCTGTCCGGTTTCCGGACGGAACCGGGCGACAAAGACTTGCCGTTGATTCAAAGAAACATCCAGTTCAACGGATACACTAACTACTGGCACGATACCTATTCCGAATGGTATAGGTACGGCCATCTGTACAAGGCAGCCATCCCCAACTTGCAGTCAACCATTTTGCAAAGCAGGATTGACATGGCCGAAGACCTCGGGTTGCCGGGACTGTTGATGCAGGAAGGTTTTCTCTCCCACCTGCTGGCAAGCTCCTTCCAGACGCTCGAAAATCCCGGCGAGGAAGCGCTGGAAAAAGCGCTTGCGAAGGGGCACGTGCTGGTCATCACCAGTCCGGAGACCGCTCTCGGCAGCCAACTGGAGGAGAAGGCCGCCGGGACATTTGACCGGCTTGACCGGCTTGGCAGCCATCAGTGGAACGACCCCGGACTGAAGACGATGAAGGCTTTCAGTCTGGTCCATGGCGCCACGCGCCTGTTCGTCCTTTCCTCGGCCTCGCCGCAGCAGCTCGAACGCTTTCAGACCCTCCTGGCCTCCACGCGCGACGTGCTGGACAGGTATCGCCTCCACAAGGGCTTTTTCGGTGCCTCCTCCCTCCTGAAGAGTGTCACCTGCGAAGCCGGACATCCCCTGGAAGTGATAGGGACTGGCATGAACGAAGGCTGTTCCTGGTTCGTTTTTGACGGATACATGGACTTCCTGGCACAACGGGAACTGGAAGGCTGGGTAAAAGAAGTCAATCTGCCCGTCGTGGCGGAAGTCGGCTTCCCGCCCGTCTACGGATGCGCCGACTACGACGGCCTGCAGGTGCAGGATATGGCCACCAGGCAGTCCTGGATAGACTTTGCGCGTAAAAAGGGAGGCTATGTCTTCCGTCCGGTCTACGACCCGGAGAGCGACAAGTACGAATACGACGGCGTCTTTGCCACAGAAGGCAACAAGGCGCAGATCGACGGCGAAAACAAGCCCTTTGTCAACAAAACCGGTTTTTTAAGCGGTCATTTGCTCTCGTCCATGATTGTATTCATCGAAAAGGAAACGCCCCTCTCAAGCCAGACGCTCTGGGAAGCGATCATGAGCCGCAGAGAAGTCGCCGTGCTTCCCGGGGCGCTCGTCCTGGGGGCTGCCACCTGGCGCAACGCCGTGCAGTTACTCTATTTGGACAGACGCTATCTGGAAGACTATTTCAACGACCGGATAGACCTGAAGGCCGAAACGGACGGATACGACCTGGTCATCACGTTGCGGAACTGCGCCCCCTCGCCGGCAAGCGGCGAACTGAAACTGACGCTGCCCGCCACCCTCCAGGCCGGCGACCTGCCGGGAACCGTCACTTTGCAGAGCCACGAGGAGAAACAGTTTCGCATCCCCCTGCGACCCGGCCGGGAGGCGACGGGCAAAACCAACCCTGTCGCGGTCTCTTTCGTCGCCGGCGAAAAGGAAAAACGTACCCTGACGATGCTCGACCTGCCGCCGGCCATCTCTGCCCATCAGTTGCTCTATGCCCATGCGCCGGAAGTCGTCTTTCCGGTCAGCATACACAACTTCTCCCCGAAGGAGGTCTTTCCGGTTGAAGTTTTAGTATACCGGACGGGCGATCTGAAGAAGCCTGTTTTCCGGCAGACCCAAACCTGCCAGACCGGTACGGCGACCTTCCGGGAAATGACTTTCCGGTTGAAGCTGACCCCGGGCGCCTACCTTGTCCGGACACAGGCGCTGGAGGCCACAGCCGAAACACAGTTGGGCGTTGGCAAGCCCGAAGGCCGGCCATACGCCTACGAAATCGACCTGAACAGCGACGGCATCAACGAATACCGCCTGGAAAACGACTCGGTGCAAGTGACCCTGATCCGTGCGGGTGCACGGGTGATTGAGTACATCGTCAAGAGTCGGAACGAAAACATCTTCTTCAAGCAATGGCCGGAAAAGGCCGACAACCACCGGGCGCCCTTCCGCATGAGGGGATTCTACCCCTACGGCGGCTTTGAAGATTTCCTCGGACAGGCCAGCATGGAAACCCACCGGGTGTACGACGCGAAGATCATACGGAGCGAAGGCGACCAGGTCCAGGTGGAAATGGAAACCGACTACTACGGCAACCGGCTCCGGAAAATCTTCACGCTTTACGGCAATACGCCTCTGCTGGAAATAAAATGGGCACTGACGTTCAGGAATCCCGAAGCCAATGTCATCGGTCCCCAACCTATCCTGGAACTGGGAAAAAGCCACGGTACCGAAGATGTGTTTACCGTACCGGCCACGAGCGGCCTGAAGGAATATCGCATGAAGCCCGAGACCATGTACGGACAGGCCATTGAAGTGGCGGAAGGCTGGAACGCCGGCCACGATACACAGGAAGACATCGCCTTTATCGGCGCTTTTCCCGTTACGCAGCCACTCTTCCTGCACATGTGGATGAACCTTCCCGCCAACAGGGAGGCGCCCCATACCTACGTCGAGTTTCAGCCCTGGACCCCCATCGTCCAGAAGACCACCATGTATTTCTCCTACTACATTTGGGGAAATAGCGGCGACTGGAAGCACAGCCTGGAGGAACTGCGCAAACGAAACCTCATAACCGTCAGAAACAGCCCATCACCCATTATTAATCATTAACAATTAGTCATTATGAGAACAAGTGTTGTATTGCTGATGTGTCTTCTCAGCCTGCCGTCGCTGACGCAGGCGAAGGAGATTTCCGGCAGCCTGAAGATAACCCGTATAGAACTGGGTTATCCAGTCCCTTCCATTCCGTTCTACCACGTCAAGGCGGAAATGGAACTACCCGAACCGTCCATGATAGAGGTGGAAGCCGCAGTGAACGGACAACCCCTGCGGTTCGTCAACCTGTACAAGGGCGACGTCGTCGAGGAAGCCGACAAACCCGGATACATTCATCGTCCGCCTTCCGGATACGCCCTCTCGCAGGACAATTCGCTGTACAAAACGCCCCATATCACGGCATGGGTGAAATGGCAGCCGGGAGAAACGTACAAGATTGAGCTGAAAGTCCGGTTGAAGAAGTCGGTTAAGCCTTCGTCCGGCGACCGTATCCTCTCGGCAACGCAAACGTTGACGGCGCCCTCGGGCGTGTCGGTCTTCGACCCCGCCTGGAAAGCTTATAAATCTATCGTGCTCAGTGAAACGGCCGGCATCGACCGGAAAAATGAACCGGTAGAAGTGCTGCTTCCGTTTTATCCGGACGAAGTGACCGACCTGAAACGCGAAATCCGGGTAGTGGCCGTCGATCCCGCAGATCATAGGCTGAGCGAAGTGCCAAGCCAGGTGTTCGAGATTCGCAAGTATCCGGAGAAAGACAACCTGGCGCCGCTGGAAGAAGGTCAGCCGGAACGGCAAATTCCTCTCTGGATGCCGACCGCCACCTGCAAAGTCGCCTTTCTGGCCGACGTGCCGGCCAAAAGCAGCAAGGTTTATCTGATATACTACAACAACGACAAGGCCATGGCCAAGACCTTTCAGACCGACCTGCGCGTGCAGGGAGAGCTGCCGGGATTGACCATCGACAACGACCAGTTGAATGTCGTCCTGCATCCCAACTCCGGCCACATCGACCAGATTACGCTGAAGAGCCTGCCTGACCACCCGCTGTACCACCGTATGGAAACCAACGGAGCGATACACTGGAATCCGGGTATCTACGTGCCTCCACGCGCCTGGACGCATACGGCCGACTGGAAACTTGAGCAGAACATGTACTCCGTCTCCGGCCCCGTGCTGACAACGGGTGAGTTCTGGGGGCATTTGCGCAACATGCCCGAAGTGGATGCTTCTGTCCGTTACGAGTTCTTCCCGGGCGTCCCCTACTTTCTCAGTACCACCAACATGCGAATCAACGAAACGGTGCAGTGTCTCGCCCTGCGCAATGCCGAAATCGTACTTAAGCGCGAGTTGATGACTCATGCTGCCTGGTACGACGTCATTCGCGACAAGGTCATGACTTACGACGTGCTCAACATGGCCGACCTGACCGACTTGAAGATGGAAGCCGACGTGCCGTGGATTACGTTCTACAACGTCGAAACGGGCATCGGATTTGCCGGTATCAACCTGGTATATGCCAACGCCTCGCTCGAATCGCGGCTCAGTCTGCTGAATCCGTATTTCTACATCACCGGCGGGCCGTGGATATACTGGACACGTGCCCTGTCACTAAGTTTCCTGGCTTCCAACATGCAACAGACGATTCCGGCCTTGAAGGGCAGCATGTTTACCGAAAAATGGGCTTACCTGGTCTACCGGATAGACAGGGAAACACCCTACAAACCTGTATTGGCATGGAAGGAACGACTGATGAATCCATTGCGCATTCAGTTGGTTGAAGAAGTGGATCCGCGGGTATCCAAGACGCTGGTAGAAGTATATATGGATGAAGGAAAAAGCGGCTGGGAAGAACGCGAAACCGGTAATCATTGAAAACAGGGAAGTAACAGTTGATCGTTGAACAGGTTTGTTCACCAATAATTGAATCATTGAAACACGGAGGCACAGAACACACGGAGATTTTTTCCGCTGTCTGCCTCCGTGTTCTCCGTATCTTTGTGTTTCCGTGTTTTCATTCCATTCCTGCACGGATTTTTCCGGTAGTTTTATTTAGGTAAAAAACAGGGCAACCGCACCAAAATTAAACTGCACACGGCCTAATGCTGCGAAAAACACGGAAAGCATGCTCTGTTCCGGGACTGCAAAATGTATATCACGGGAAAACGGGTATACGTCGTGTACC
>JAITAY010000056.1 GCA_031283915.1 Tannerella sp. | reverse complement strand
TACTGTGAGAACCTTTGTTCACAATTTTTTGAAGGTCGGATACCTCTTCTTTTGTTAATTTTACTCTGTAACTGTCCATAAGATTTTTTGCGGCAAAGATAAATAAAGATTACGACATGAAAAAATTTACTTAACACTACCTGTTTTTGCACAAAACGATACCGCGGGCAGTATAGTTACCCGCTATATCTCATAGTGGCCGGCCATATTTCATAGTGGATAGCGAGTGGAAATGATATTTCCCGGTTGATTTACAGTTGTTTTTGAAAAAGGCTAAGAATAGCATCTCCCCGGAAGATGTAGCCAAATTCTGTCGAAACATTTTGGTGAAAAGAAAAAATGATATACCTTTGCGGCCATAATAAATAATTACAAGCAAATTGTTTGTTCTATGGTGTAATGGTAACACGTCAGATTCTGGTCCTGAAATTCCAGGTTCGAGCCCTGGTAGAACAACGAAAGCTAAAGAACATAGTAAAGAACGCATCAGAAAGGCTTGCCGCAAAACGGCGAGCCATTTATTTTTTTGGAATTATGATACAGGCAAATAAATGTTTTACAGGCTGCGCCTTCCAGCGGCCGCTTAAATGATCCGCCGATGAACGTGATAACATACCCCTCCAAGGCGGAATGGCCTTTGTTGCAGCAGCGTCCGGCGCTGGATGTGACTTCCCTATTCAACACAGTAAGAAGCGTACTGGACGATGTGCGCGACGCGGGAGATGCGGCCGTCCGGTGCTACGGCGAACAGTTTGATAAAGTCTGGGTGGAACGGTTGCAGGTAGCGCCGGAGGAGATCCGCGAAGCGGAGCGTTTGTTGCCGGAGGACTTGAAACAAGCCATTCGTACGGCACAGGCGCACATCGAAACTTTCCATGCCTCGCAACGTTTTACGGCGCAGAAAGTGGAAACCGCCCCCGGCGTCACATGCTGGCAAAAGGCGGTTGCCATCGAGAAAGTCGGGCTGTACATCCCCGGCGGGACGGCGCCCCTCTTCTCCACCGTGCTGATGCTGGCCGTGCCGGCACGTATCGCAGGCTGCCGCGAGATTGTGCTCTGTACGCCCCCCGACCGCGAAGGGAAAATACATCCGGCCATCCTGTTTGCCGCACAGACGGCCGGGGTCAACAAAATCTTCAAAGCCGGCGGGATTCAGGCCATTGCCGCCATGACGTATGGCACGGAGACCATCCCGAAGGTCTACAAGATTTTCGGCCCCGGCAACCAGTATGTGATGGCAGCCAAGCAATGGGTCAGCCTTTCGGAGGTAGCGATCGACCTGCCTGCCGGGCCTTCGGAAGTAGCGATCATTGCCGACGAAACGGCGCATCCGGCTTTTATCGCCTCCGATTTCCTTTCGCAGGCGGAGCATGGCGCCGACAGCCAGTCGATACTGCTGACCACCTCCGAAAAACTGGCGGAAGAAGCGATGCGCGAAATCGAACAGCAACTGAAGCAGCTACCGCGCCGCTCGCTGGCTGAGCAATCCCTGGCAAACAGCCGGGTCATTATCTTGAGGGACATGGATGAGATCGTCGCTTTTACCAATCAGTATGCACCGGAACACCTGATTATCCAGACGGTTGACTGCGCGTCGCTGGCAGAACGGATTTGCAATGCCGGGAGCGTATTTATCGGGGCTTACACGCCGGAAAGCGCCGGCGATTATGCCTCCGGTACCAACCATACGCTGCCCACGAAAGGATATGCGAAAATGTACAGCGGAGTGAACCTGGACAGTTTTATCCGGAAGATCACTTTTCAGGAAATTACCGGAGACGGCCTTCGCCAATTAGGCCCTGCCGTCGAAATCATGGCGGGACACGAACAGCTGGATGCCCATAAAAACGCCGTATCCGTCAGGCTGGCAGCCTTGTCACAGCAAGAATCAAACGAATAAAAGAAAATGGATATACACAAATTAGTCCGCGAAAACATACGCCGGCTGAAACCCTACTCCAGTGCGCGGAGCGAGTTCCGGGGCGAGGCTTCCGTTTATCTGGACGCCAATGAAAACCCGATGAATGCGCCTTACAACCGTTATCCCGACCCGCTGCAGGAGGATTTGAAGGCGAAGATTGCCAAACTCAAAGGCGTCCGTCCGTCGCAAATCATGTTGGGGGTGGGCAGCGACGAGCCGATTGACCTTGTCATCCGCATTTTCTGCGAACCGCGGCAGGACAATATAGTGGCCATTGAACCGACCTATGGCATGTATCAGGTGTGCGCCGACATCAATCATGTGGAATACCGCAAGGCGCTGTTAAATCCGGATTATACGCTGGACGCCGAACGGCTGCTGGCGGCTGCGGACGGGCATACCAAAGTGATTTTCCTCTGTTCGCCGAACAATCCGTCAGGCAATCTGCTGGATCGCGACGCCATGCGGCAAGTGGTGAAAGGCTTTGGCGGCATCGTCGTGATCGACGAAGCCTACGTCGACTTTTCCTCCGAACCTTCGTGGCTGACGGAGCTGGAACGTTATCCCAACCTCATTGTGCTGCAGACGTTCTCGAAGGCGTGGGGACTGGCTTCCGTACGTTGCGGCATGGCCTTTGCCGCGGAAGAAATCACCGGTTATTTCAACCGAGTGAAGTATCCATACAATCTGAATCTCCTGACGCAGCAGTTTGTAAGCGAACAGCTCGACCGGGCTTCGCAGACGCAGGAATGGGTGGCCTGCCTGCTTGCCCGGCGTGCGGAACTGGCCGCGGAACTGGCGCTCATCCCGCGGGTACAGAAGGTGTATCCTTCCGATGCCAATTTCCTGCTGGTCAAAGTGACGGATGCCAATGCGCTGTATGAAGAATTAGTATCGCGGGGCATCATTGTCCGCAACCGTAACCATATTTCCCTGTGCGCCGGCTGCCTGCGAATCACCGTGGGTACCGAAGCCGAAAATGCAGCCCTGATCAGCGCCCTGAAAGACTGATAAAGGAGAAATGAGAGAACTGAGAGAACTGTAACATTTCATCATCCACCTTTCTAATACCTGTTTTCCCGTATTCATCACACCGGAATCCTCGTCGGCGCTGTTCAGGCGTTTCCGGCCGGACTGGAACGTGCGACCAAAGTTCATGTTCCACGAAAGCGTAAAGTAAGGAGCCGTCTGTAAAGGCCGTCTTGGATATCTATTACCACCCAAAAAAGATTTAGCCCGGTATGGCATATTATTTTTGAAAAGCGCTATCTTTGAGACCACAAATCAGCTTATTCATGGAAATGATGAAAAGGCTGTACATATGAACATTCACATCAATTAAAACAAAAGAGAATACAATGAGTACCAAGACTGTTTTTTTCATGCTGCTGTTTACAGCGTTATTTTTTGACTGTTCCTCGAACAGGGATACAAGGGAATCCGACTGCGGGGCGAAAGTCGTACTGGATTATTCGTTACCGGTGGAAGCATACGGAAGCCGTATGCAGGCGAGTGATCCGGCCGGTTGGCGTCCCGTAGCTTTCCGGGCTGTTGCGCCGGTCGAAGGTGTTATGCTTTCCGGCGACGGACTGTTCAGGCCGGCCATGGAACGGAATATCTCGTACCTGCTCCGTTCTTTTTCCGTCAACCACATGTTGCATCCTTTTCGGATACGTGCGGGGAAGCGCTTTGAACCGGACAGCGTCCCGCAAGAGCCATTCTGGGATATAGAGTTGAGAGGTTCGAGCGCCGGACGTTTCCTGATGGGCGCCGGCAATACGCTTCGATGGATCGATCATGCGGAATTGAGGGCGCGCCTCAACGAAATCATTGACGGGATTGAGGAGTGCCGTCGGCCGAATGGCTACATCCTGCCTTACGAACCGGATCCGGACAGCCTGCGCAGTGAGGAGCCTAATTATGCACGTGCCTGGCTGACGCATGGTCTGATTGATGCGGCTATTGCGGGTAACCCGAAAGCTTACGGGCTGCTGCGCGGACATGCCGACTGGTTCAATACGTGGGAAGTGATGCATCCGAAATTGCTTTACTGGCATAACAACAATCATCAGGGACACATTGCAAGCACCCGGACGTATCTCTCGCCGGTCGGCAAACCGGAAGACTTGCAGACGGCGGAGAAATATTATCTGTGCGACTGGTGGATCGACGAACTGGCGGCAAGGCGCGAGGAGGCGATATGGCAATATCCGCTGCAAAATCCGCACTGTTATCTGATTGCCAGTTTCGAAGCGTATCTGGATCATTACGTAGCTACCGGCGATAAATCCTGTCTGGATGCCATGCTTGGCGCCTGGGAACTGATCCATGAAAACTGGGAACATGCGGGCGGAAGTATTGCCATCTGTGAAAATCAATGGGATATCGAAAACGGCAAGCGGGTTTTGAAACATTGGGACAAAACGCATGAATGCAGTCATCCTCCCCGTTCCTACTACCTGACCGGCTACGGGCATACGGGCGAAACCTGTGGTACCGTCTTCTGGGTAAAGTTCAACCAGCGTTTTCATCAGTTGTATCCCAATGAAGAAAAATACATGGCGGAAATCGAGAAATCCATTTACAATGTCTCACTGGCAAACCTTCAAAACGATGGCCCCCTTCGTTACCACACCATCATGCAGGGGAAAAAGGAAAAGCTCCGAGCCTCCAACTCCTGTTGCGAAGGGCAGGGCACGCGGCTACTCGGTTCCCTGCCGGAATATATCTATTCGATTGCGTCTGACGGGTTATACGTGAATCTGTACGAACCGTCTTCCATCCGCTGGAAGGTTGGCGAACAGTCTGTCTGCCTGACGCAGGAAAGCCATTTCCCGTTCCGTCCGGAAGTGGCGCTGAGCCTGTCTACACCGAAGCCGGTAAAGATGAAACTGCGGGTACGTATCCCTTCCTGGGCTGCACAAAACGTGACGGTAACCGTCAACGGCAAGCCCTCTGCGACCGGCAAGCCCGGCAGCTACGTCGAACTCCCGCGCCGGTGGCGGGAAGGTGACCGGATAGCGTTTACCCTGCCGATGGATTTGCGTATTTCCCCGTATCACGGACTGGATACGGTTCCGGGCTACGACCGTTATGCGGTGGAATACGGCCCGTTCCTTCTGGCTGCTACCGGCGAAGGCGAAGTGCCGCACGTTCTTGCTTCGTCCGGTCTTGAGAACAAATTGATTCCCGATCCTGACCGTCCGCTTCATTTTTCAATCGCGGACGACAGGACGCATATTTTCGCACCTTACTGGCAGATCTCGAATGAAATGTTTACCGTTTATCCGTTGATAAAAAAGAAACAATGATTCGATTTGGGAAAAATCTTTTTTGAGACGCTGTGCTATAAGGGTGCAGCAAGGTGCGGATGTGGGGGAGAAGAATCGTAAGGGACAGCGTTTTTACGAGTCGGGGGAGGGGGAGCCCGAAGTCGGCTACGGAAACTGTCTGTGCATGTGTGGAAGTGCACAGCGCAAAACAATGATCGATACTTGAATTAACTTCTTCATGTTATTTGATATTTTATTGAATATTTGGGCTGTAACTGACGGGATGTTTGTGTGTCAGCCCAAATTTCACCTCTTTGGAGTTGCATGATTGACTTGGATGAGCCTCCTCTTCGGCTTTGTGACACGGACCCCTCATCGGGCAACCGGTGCAATCACGCGCTTTATACAGGCTCAAGTAATTTACATATCCATTATCGAGGGTGTGTTTCTTTTACCATGATGGAGGTACGCAAGGTAGCTGTCACTTCGGCTTTTATTCGATAGTTGTCTAACCGGACGGAATAATAACCGGGCGAGGCTTTTTCATCGGAATATTCGGAGTAACAAGCGCGTTGCGGACTAACATCTCCGGTAGCAGGCATCAGGCAAAAGACACCCAGTTCGTTACAGCCAGTACCACTCATATTTACATGTGTAAATCCCGATATATATTTTTTTCCGTAAATATATGGACTGGGTCTTTTGGCATCCACATTCGTTGTGTCATGGATGTTGAACGGTGAAATGGATATCAGTCCCCACGGCAATACGGCGCCCGGATTCGTGTATGCATTGTCCATTGATTTTTTCCCGGGCATTCCCTCTGCCGTACCAATAAAGGGATTGACATAACGGACGAAATCGTCCGGCTGACCTTGTACAGCAAATGCAATACAATACAGCAATAAAAGGATGTAACTGTTTTTCTTCTTCATGAGAGATTCTGTTTTTAACCGAAGTATTTTCGGTATTGCTAATTATTAACTCATGTTACGCAGGGCTATAATTTTGACACTTTCAAACTTCTTTCCGGGGGGGTGAATTTCAAATGGTCGTGTCCATCTTACTTCCCACAGTATGAAATCCCCAAGTGGCGATTCTTTCTTTAACACTTCTGTGTGAGAATCCCCTTTGTACATTTCTGTCCCTCCCCAGCGTGAGAACAGCTTTCCGGGCGTTTTTCGAAAAGCGACAATTTGAAATACACCCTTTCCGTGCGCTTTTTTCGGTCGGAGACAATGATTCCCGTTATTCGTGTGCATGTTCCCGTTATTCGTGCGCACGTTTACGTTATTCGTGCGCACGTTTACGTCATTCGTGCGCACGTTTGCATCATTCGTGCGCACGTTTACGCCATTCGTGCGCACGTTTACGTTATTCGTGCGCACGTTTGCGCCATTCGTGCGCACGTTTGCGCCATTCGTGCGCACGTTTGCATCATTCGTGCGCACGTTTGCATCATTCGTGCGCACGTTTGCGTCATTCGTGCGCACGTTTGCGCCATTTGTGCGCACGTTTACGCCATTTGAACAGGCTTTTTTTCGATACTTGCCTTTTAATTCTCTTTCCGGTGCCATAAG
>JAITAY010000051.1 GCA_031283915.1 Tannerella sp. | reverse complement strand
AGGTTGTTTTGTTCTTTAAATAAGGTAGAAATAAGGTTTTTATCCGTTATCAAATACCTTCTCCGGATGCGCTTATCTAAAACGCAGGTTATTATATACAATCCATTCTATTTTCGTGTAATGAAGGGCTTTTTGATCCCGTTATTTGGGGCGGACTGTAAGCTTTTATTGGGGGACTACTAACTACCCCTTTATGCACAAAACTATACCGCGCACAGTATAAACGTATCCCAAAACAGGGAAACACAGACATTAAAAATGATGGTGAGGCATTGAGAAGAACAAGGAAACAGCAATTAAATGAGTAAAGCCACTCTGTGTTGGAGACACAGAGCGGCTTTTTTTATTCACTTTTTAAATCCGGAGGGCCTATGAAGTAAAAACAATTCTAAAAAATATAAAACCGGACAATCAGTGAATATAATCCAGAAAACAAAGATCTTTCTTTCTTTCTAACATAACATATACTCAATAAATAAACAATCAAAGGACGAAAATGTTTCGCCTCAGCATATAAAATCATTCAAGAGAATATGCAAACCCGCATTGGGGACAGGCAAGTGGCCTATCTTCCGATTCCCGTCAAAAAGGCAATCTAATCGCTATTTTCACATAGCCTCTTCGTACCTCCTGACAATACGATTTCCACCTCTTCATTTCAATTTCCACCTATTCGAGGTACATCCGTTTCAATATCTGCACATGGTCGTCGTAGGGCGGATAAAAGAGCGAAGGTTCTGCGGTCGGCGTCTGGTGGAGGATGCTTTTGCGGTGGGAAAAAGCTTCGATACTCCAGCGTCCATGGTAGCGTCCCATGCCGCTGCTGCCCACTCCGCCGAAAGGCATGTGGGGATTTAACATGTGAAGAATCGTGGCATTGATGCATCCCCCGCCGAAGGGCACGTCGCGAATGACCCGCTGCCGGACGGCTTCGTCGTCGGAGTAAAGGTAGAGCGCCAGCGGTTTCTCCCGGGCGGAGAGTCTCTCGATGACCTCGGACAGGTCGTCATAGGTGACGACCGGCAGAATCGGCCCGAAAATCTCTTCCTGCATGATTGAGCTATCCCAGCGTATGCCATCCAGGATGGTCGGCTCGATATAGAGGTCGGATTTGTCCGTATGCCCTCCGCAGACAATCGTTCCTTCGGCCAGCAAAGCCTCCAGACGGTCGAAATGCGCTTCGTTAACAATCCGCCCGAAGTCGCCGTTAGACTGGATGTCATCGCCGTAAAACAGCCGGATTTGTTTGCAGAGCAGTTCCAGCAACGGCTCTCGGATCTCCCGGTGCACCAGGAGGTAGTCGGGCGCTACGCATGTCTGTCCCGCGTTCAGGAATTTCCCCCAGCAGATGGAAGGCACGGAGAGCGCCAGGTCGGCCGTCCGATCAACGATGCAGGGACTTTTGCCACCCATTTCGAGCACGACGGGCGTCAGGTGAGCGGCGGCGGCCTGCGCCACGATGCGCCCGACACGGGTACTGCCCGTATAGTGAATCATGTCAAATCGTTCGGCCAGTATGTCGGGCATCCCTTCGGCGCCGCACTCCACGACGGCGCAATAAGCCTCGTCGAAGCAGTCGCCGACCAGAGCGGCGATCACGCGCGAGGTGGCCGGCGCCAGCTCAGAAGGTTTCAGGATGCAGCAGTTCCCCGCCGCCAGCGCCCCGATCAGCGGCTTGAGGCACAGGACAAACGGATAGTTCCATGTGCCGATCAGGAGTACATTGCCGTAAGGCTCGAAACAGATCCGGCTTTGCGCCATTCCGAAGGCTGGCGGCGTGGGCACGTCCATCGGTTGCGTCCATGCGTCCAGATGTTCGATGGCTGCGTTCACCTCGTCCAGCGCCCCGGTGACTTCCGTCCCGAAGGCTTCGAAGACGTGCTTCCGCATGTCCGAATATAACGCTTCTTCTATTTTAGGATGATTTTGAAGAATGGACGCTCGCAGGCATTTCAGCTGTTCCACGCGAAATTCAACCGGCCTGGTCTGGCCTGTTGCGAAAAACGTTCTTTGTTTTTTCAGTAACTGTTTAAACGGTATCATTCAATTGCTATTTTATGATGTTAGAAAATCGGCAGCAAAGATATGATTTTTCCGCAGGATAAAAAATTATGACTGTCCGGGGATGCCATTCAAATGATCGGATTCACTTATCCTGCGGGCGGATTTTGGAATGAAGCATGCTTCTTTATTTATCATTCATCCTTATTTGACATTTCATCGAAAACACAAACAAACTCATCAGGTAATACATCTCTGAAAAAGGCAGTTTTGATGATTTTAACGGACGACAAAAATATAAAAGGCGTTATACGGATTGTTTTTGCGAAAAAAGTTTTATCTTTGCACCCGCATTCAAAAAAGACGCACTTCGATTGATTCACTAGCTCAGCAGGTAGAGCACATCCCTTTTAAGGATGGGGTCCTGGGTTCGAGCCCCAGGTGGATCACCTTCAATCCTTGATTTTTTTTTGAAATTCAAGGATTTTTTTGTGTCTCTTTTTCGCTTGGTGTGAAGGAAACCATGATATTTCGCGAAAATTATCAGGATACAGCATCATTGTTTGCATGGCAAGGGTGCAAGATGATGTCGCCGTTAGCCACCTTGTCCGGGATGAAAAACAGGAATGATTTGTTCCTTTGATAAGTGCTCGGATACTTCTACTTTTGGCAAGGCATTCGAGAGCACCAAATACATTCTGCCCATTCTTGACAGCAGTATCAATAATCGAACGTATTCTGGCAAAACGGTCAGCTCCCTGGCCTTCTTCGTCTTCTATCTCCAAGACTTTTATCGAAGTATTTATGTAATCATCATCGGTCAGGAGTTTTTCAATTCCAATGTACGGTATAGTAAGTTCTTCATACGGACACTCCACCGGGAGTTCAGGCTTTTCTCACAATTCAACAGTTCCCGTAACAGGTAATACATAACTGATGTCGTTTTACAACATGAAAGAGAACAGGAACGGCTTTGGAATAAGTCCGTTGATGCAGGAATGGTTTGAAGAACAAAAGGAATTATTGATGGAATCGGAGCTGGAGCAGGTTATTGAGAATATCGGGTTAACGAAATCCCAATCATCGGAAAAGGAAAAGTTAATCAATTATCATCAAACCAATATTGAGCGAATCTTCCATGAACAAACAGTGGCGTAAGGTTATTAATCTGTTACGAAGAACTGCTTGTAGAGTGGCTTAGGGTTGCGACAATTTGAAATGCGCCCAAATAGTTTTGATATATCCGTAAAAAATCGTTCTTTTGTAGCCTTCAAAGTGAACTTGTAAAGGAAAATGTATATGCGTACGACAGCGCTTCAATATCTTTATTTGCAAAAACCGGTGAGTACGATGCTGCTGGTTGCTCTGTTATCCGTCCTGCCATGGATAGCAGTGGGAGACTTTTCGACCAAGGGTGAACCGCGCGAGGCAGCCGTCGCCGTTTCGATGCTGGAATCGGGAAACTGGATGTTACCCAGGGTCTATGCCGATGAGTTTGCCTACAAGCCGCCGATGGCGCATTGGCTGATGGCACTCTTTTCCCTGCCGCGGGGACACGTCACGCCCTTCACCGCCCGCCTTCCCTCGGCGTTGGCTTATGCGGCGCTGCTGGCCGCCTCGCTCCTCTTTTTCGGCAGGAAAGTCCGTTTTCAGGAAGCCTTTATCGCGACTCTGCTGCTTTTCACCTGTGTGGAAATCCACCGTGCGGGCATGACGGCGCGTGTTGACATGCTGCTGACGTTCTTTATCGTCACCGGGTTGATGCGGCTGTTCTGGTGGGAGGATGAGCGCGAACTCAAGGGCTTACCCGTGGTGATTCCCCTCCTGCTAAGCGGCGCCTTCCTGACCAAGGGGCCGGTAGGCTTGGTTCTACCCATGTTTATCTTTGGCGTCTACCTGTTGCTGCTACGCAAATACAGCCTTTTTAAAATAGGTAAATCGTTGCTTTACATTGGTGTTGCGTCGCTCTTTCTTCCCTCGATCTGGTACATTGAAGCCTGGCGGATGGGGGGGGATGATTTCCTGAACGTGATGCTGGCCGAAAACTTCGGGCGGTTTTTCCATCTCAACCCGGGAAATATTCACTACGAATTGGGACATGAGAACGGCGCATGGTATAATCTCGTCACCCTGGCAGCCGGCTTCGTTCCCTGGACGCTGTTACTTTTCTTCTCTCTCTTCGGACTGAAAATCAGCAGGCCCGGCGTTCCGTTGAAAGCATGGCTGACGCGGCTGTGGCAGCGTATCCGGACGATGGACCATATCAGGCTGTTTAGCTTGACGGCTTCCGTGTGCATCGTGTTTTTCTACTCCCTGCCAAGCAGCAAGCGGAGCGTTTACCTGATGCCGGCCTATCCTTTCATCGCCCTGTTTATCGCTCAATATTTCCTGTATCTGGCGGAATACCGTTCCAGAGTGACCCGTCTGTATGCCGGCGTGCTGGCTTTGTTTGTAGCGGTGGTGGCGATCGTGGCGGCGTTTCAGATGACCGGACTGATTGATATTCGCAGTCTTGCCGGCCAGTATATTTCCGGCAGTTCCGCCTCTGCCACGCTGGATGCAGTCGCCCGTTCGTTCTCGCCCGGCATCTCGATGGCGCTGACGGGAACGCTGCTGTTGGTTTCACTGGCTACGGTCGTTCACCAAATGAGGAAAAAAATTAATATCAAAATCCTGTATGCAACGTTTTTCCTGGTTTTCTGTACACACCTTTTTATCAACGGCGTGGTGATGAAAAACGTTCGCAGGGAAGGTTCGGCACGCCCTTTCGCCGAAGAAATCAGGCAGACGTATGGCCTGGACAAAACGAACGTGTATGTGATGAACGAACTGCATACATATTATAATATGTACGGACTGAACTTCTACCTGGGCAACTGTTTCCGGAATTTCGAACTTGAGCGGCCGCAAACGGGCTTTTTCTTAGCCGTCGAGAAAGATTTCCCGACCGTTACGCAACGGTACGGGGAGGCATACGACTTTCAGACGCTACGCATTTCGGACAGAATCATCAGCGACGTGCGGGGACGGATTGTCCTGAGCCGTTTTACACGTAAAGAACAGTAATTATCAAATAACGACAACTATGAAAAAGTATTTCTTTTTATTATTCCTGCTGGGCAGTTCGGCAACGTTTGCCCAGAACAATTTTTGGGAAGATCCCCGGATGGTAGATGAAGGAAAAGAACCTGCCAGAGCGCATTTTATTCCCTATGCCGATGCGGTGCAGGTGGAGCGTGATGACAAGTTCGAATCGCCTTACGTAAAATCGCTGAACGGCACATGGAAGTTTCACTTTGCGGAAAACGTCAGCCAGCGGCCAACCGCTTTCCACGCGGAGACGCTGGACGATGCCGCCTGGAAAAGCATTCAGGTACCCGGAAGCTGGGAAACACAAGGCTTCGGTATACCCGTGTACACAAACATCCACTACATTTTCCCCGCCAATCCGCCGTACGTAGACAACGACGACCTGCCCATCGGCACCTATCGCACCTGGTTTGAAGTCCCGGCTTCGTTCGAGGGCAAGGAAATCATCCTGAACTTCGGTTCCATCTCCGGCGCGGCGACGATTTACGTGAACGGCCGGAAAATCGGCTATACCAAAGCGGCCAAGACGCCGGCCGAGTTCAACATCACCCCTTACCTGAAAGCCGGTAAAAACCTGTTGGCACTGCAAGTCTTCAAATGGAGCGACGCCTCCTATCTCGAAGATCAAGACTTCTGGCGCTTGGGCGGCATCGAACGCGACGTCCTGCTGATTGCCCGGCCAAAGATATCCATTGAAGATTTCTTCATCGTCAGCGACCTGGACGCGAACTACCGGAACGGACTCTTCCGCGCAGACGTCACGCTCCGCAATTTCACTTCGGACAAGTCGAAAGCTCACAAGCTCAAACTCTCCCTGCTCGACGGAGCCGGCAAACGGATGGTTTCCAAAGACTGGAACGTCGGCGGCATCCCGGCGCAGGGCAACAAGTCGCTCTCCTTCTCCGCGACCGTATCCGGCCCGGCGCAGTGGAGTGCGGAATCTCCCACGCTCTATTCCGTCGTCATCGAATTGCAGGACGCAAGCGGCCAAACGTCGGAATGGGCCGGCTGCAAAACCGGTTTCAAGAAAGTGGAAATCAGGAACAGCCAGTTACTTTTCAACGGTCAGCCGGTGATTATTCGCGGTGTCAACATCCACGAGCATCATGAGCGCTATGGCCATTATGTTGACCAGGCGACACGCATCAAAGACCTCGAACTGATGAAGCGCTACAATATCAACGCCATCCGTACCAGCCATTACCCGCAAGCCCCGGAGTTTTACCAGCTCTGCGACAAATACGGATTCTACGTAGTCGACGAAGCCAACCTCGAAGCCCACGGGCTGGACGGTTTCGACCGCAGCCGTCACCCCTCCTTCATCGAAGACTGGAAAGGCCAGCATCTGGACCGTACGGTCCGTGTCTTTGAGCGGGACAAGAATTTCCCCTGCGTCATCAACTGGTCGCTGGGCAACGAAAGCGACTTCGGCCCCAATTACGAACTGACTTACCGGTGGCTCAAGGAACATGACAGGGCCAAACGCCCCGTCCAGTGCAACCGTGCCGGAGAAAATCCTTTTACGGACATTGTCTGCCCGATGTACGACCGGATTCCCGGTATGATCCGCTATGCCGACAAGCCCGGGATCTACCGTCCCTACATCCAGTGTGAATATGCCCATTCCATGGGTAACAGTACCGGCGACTTTCAGGATTACTGGGATGCTTTCATGCAATACCCCGTCCTGCAGGGCGGATTCATTTGGGACTGGGTAGACCAGGGTCTCGCAGCCCGCGACGGTCAGGGACGTAAATACTGGGCGTACGGCGGCGATCTGGGCGGACACCGCTGGACACACGACGGGAACTTCTGTGCCAACGGCCTGGTTACGGCCGACCGCACTCCGCATCCTGCGCTGAACGAGGTCAAGAAAGTATACCAATCCATCCGGATGCAGGAAGACTTCGCTACCGCCCCGGGGCAAATCCGTATGCAGAATCATTTCCTGTTCACCGACCTGAACAGCTTCAATTACGCCTGGGAACTGTACGCCGACGGCGAACGTATCGACGCCGGGCAATGGCAGGTGGAAGGAAAGCCGGGCGCCACGCAGCAGACGGTGGTACCCTGCAACGCCTCGCGTATCGGGACGGACAGGGAATATTTCCTGGTCGTGAAAGCCCTGACACGCCAGGCGACGGAACTGGTACCGGCCGGCCACGTCATTGCCGGGGAGCAGTTTCTGCTCTATTCGCCGGCGAAGCAACGAGCCGCGAATGCCGGTGAGGGCGTCAAGCTCCGGCACACCGACCGGGCTGTCGCCTTCACCAGCGCCGACGGGCTGGTCACCGGAAAGATTTCCAGGCAGGACGGCCGCCTGTTCGAATATGCGTACAACGGAAAGCCCTTGCTCACGCAGGCGCCTGTTCCCCATTTCTGGCGTGCACCCACGGACAACGACTTCGGCCGTCACCTCCAACGCACTTCCAACCTCTGGCGGAACGCCGGCGAGAGCCTGACGCCGCCGGCCGAGCTTGATATTTCCGTGCTCGACGGCGATGTCGTCATCCGCGCCGAACAGAAAATCAATTACCTGGACATTCCCTACGTCACGCAATACCGCATCCACCCCGACGGCTCCATCGAAGTGTCGGGCACGATGAACCTGGCCGGCAAAAAGCTGCCCGAACTGGTACGCTTTGGCATGAAAATGCAGCTTCCGGTACAGTTTGACCGGGTCACCTACTACGGTCGCGGCCCGTGGGAGAACTACAGCGACCGCCGTACGTCCGCCTTCGTGAAGAAATACAATTGCACGGTTGACGAGTTGAATTATGATTACATCCGTCCGCAAGAAAACGGCTACCGGACAGACGTGCGCTACGTTGCGTTCACCGACGACGCCGGTTTCGGCCTCCGGTTTGAGGAAAGCCTTACCAACCGCATCTGTTTCAATGCCCGCCACAACCCGGACGAAGACCTTGACGCCGGATTCGGGAAGAAGCAAATGCACCCCACGGACGTATTTCCCCGCAACGACCTGTTCGTCAACATCGACCTCGCGCAGACGGGCGTCGGCGGCGACGACAGTTGGGGCGCCGAACCGTTAGACAAATACCGCCTGCTGGACGAAACGTATTCCTATACCTTTCTTATCAAGCCGGCCGTAAACGGGAGATGACGACTCTCCCGTCTCCCGTTTACGGGAAGCATACCCGTATTTTATACTGCACGCGGTATCGTTTTGTGCAAAAACAGGTAGTTAGTAGTTAGTAGTTAGTAGTTAGTAGCTGGTAGAATAGTAGCCGGCAGTTCTGTGATACGACGAAGCTGTCCGCTCAAACCCTCACTTTTACGCCTTTCCCTCCAACGGCCGCTTTTCTGAGCCCTCTACTTACTACTAACTACCAGCTACTAACTACCCCTTTATGCACAAAACGATACCGCGTGCAGTATAATACTTGGGGCAAAGCTGCAAACAGATTATTTCGGTAATAAGGGAAATATTACTCAGGAGCAGTTGACTTCCATCGCATCCTTTCAGTCCCCGAACAGAATTTCAGAGCTACCGGCCCGAAATCGG
>JAITAY010000004.1 GCA_031283915.1 Tannerella sp. | reverse complement strand
CTACCGAGCGATGCATCCCTGACGGGATGCTCTCCTACAGCCTTTTAGCGCTTAACTTGATGACATTGGGCTTTAGCCGACGGGGAAAAAGGCGTGTGGGCGAATGCCCTTTTCTATGCTGACGGGCAATGCACAAAACTGTACCGCGCGCAGTATAGTAGCCGGCAGTTCTGTGATACGACGAAGCTGTCCGCTCAAACCCTCACGTTTACGCCTTTCCCTCCAACGGCCGCTTGCCTGCCAACCGCCCTCTACTAACTACTAACTACCAGCTACTAACTACCTCTTTATGCATAGAATGATACCGCGTGCAGTATAGAATGCGGAAACACAGAGCACACAGAGGAAAAACATCTCCGTATGCTCCGTCTCCGTGTTTTTGAATCATTCCTGTGTGATTTCCCGGTGGTTTTACCCCGGTAAAAAGACAAATAGCGCCTCAGAATTTGTATCCAAATGTCAGAGCGATCCGATTTGTATTGATGGACAGGTTAGACGGTTCAATTTTCAACTCGGGCGAACCGTTCTCTGCGTAGATATTGGAAAACGGATACAGTGTTTCGTCTTGGATCCGGAGAATGTATGCCAGATCCATGTAGAAATTCGGCGTAAAGCGGTAACCCAATCCTGCCGTATAATAATTAGTAGTATTTGAGACCGTAAAATGCGAAACCGTCCCCACCGGAAAGACTTCCTGTCCTCCATTCCTCAACAGTTCCTTCATCGGGCTTGGCTGCCGGATATAACCTGCACGCAAGGTAAACTGCGGCGTCAATTTCACTTCGGCGCCTAATTTCACCGTATGCCCCAGACCGAAATCTTCACGAATATCCTTGTTGTCTCCATAGGCATAACCCTGTTTGTCCGACAGATACATGGACTTGTAATTGGTCAGTTCATAATCAAGGCTCACCAACGCAATGTTGCCGATGATTCCTGCCGCACTGAATATCCAGCGATCCGGCGTGCGCAAACGGTATTCGGCAAATCGACCTAATGGGGTCTCTGCCTCCATTTTGGGTTCGGAAACATAACTGGAAACATAGGTTCCTCCTTTGGCAAAGAAATAATCCGTCAGCGAATACCATTTCGGCGAATTGTACGCAATTCCCACCCGAAGCGCATCCGTCGGACGGACAATCACCCCCAGATTTACGGAATAAGCCACGCCTTCCGATTCAATGTTGTTATCCAGATAGCCATAGTCCTCTCCTGAAAATTTTTCATCGTGCCACGAAGCCATGCGGTAATCCAAATCCACGACCCCCAGCGTAGCGCCAAGGAACACCCGGTCGGAAATATTGGTTGCCAGCGAAAAATTGTATTCGACGATGCTGCTTCTTTCCGTCATAGAGAACGCGGTTTGTTGCGGCGCACCCGAAAAGGAGTTGCGATAAGCCGTATTCTTCGCAACATCTTCCTGCGGGGCGATAAAGCCCGATTTATATCCCAGAACGGACAGCCAGCCTAAATTCGAATTGTCGTAACTGTCAGCCGAAGACAGGTCGCTCAGGTAAACGCCTTCCCGGGTCGCACGCTTAGCGATAAAATCGCCTATGGAAGCACCCGGATTGCCTATCGACTTGACATTCCGGTTGAAATCTTTCACTTTATTGTAAGCAATCCCCAGATTCCAGCCCTTGATTCCCGATTCATTTCCGGTAGGGAAATAGGTAATATAGGAAAAATTATCAAAGGCAAACTTGGTTTGATTTTCGCTGTTTTTTATACCTGTCCAGGTGGCGCTTGCATGGGCATTGTTCAGAGTCACGGTAGCCTGGACTTCCGAACTGCGATACACGCCTAACCCTCCCGGATTATGAGACATTGCAGACATATCGCCGCCCAATGCGCCGAACGCACCGCCCATGCTCATGGAACGGGCAGTGCCGTTCAAATCCGTTTGAGAATAGCGATATGCATCCATTTCTCCCTGTGCAAACAACATCCCGCTGCTTAACAGCAACATTCCGATATAAATTCCGGTTCTTTTCATATTATTCTATCTATCTTAATTCAATACTAATTTTCAAAATCCAACTCCCATTTCAAAGTTTAAGGTTTAAAGTTCAATCTTTTATATCTTGAAACTTTAAACCTTATCCTTTCGTTTGCGTTTATCTGCGGCCGCCGCCTGAGGAACGGCCACCACCACCGCCGCCACTGAAACCGCCTGACGACCGGCCGCCGCCGCCACTACTGCCGCCGCTGAATCCGCTGCTTGAACGGCCGCTGCTGACACTTCCGCTACTACTCGAACGGCTGCTGCTGCCGGATGAGTAGGAGCTTGAGCGTGTAGTGCTGCTTTGTACCGAGGGCGCAGAGGATGAGCGCGAGGTACCTGTGCTACTGCTACTGCTACTGCTACGCCCGGTAGAAGTTCGTGCGGTGCTGCTGTTTTTAACGGCTTCCGAACTGCGCGAAGTCGATGAACTTCGTCCGTTTACGCTTGAAGAGCGCGACGAGGAACGATTGGTCGTATTGCTGTTCACACCCGCAGACGGTGAACGGGAAGTCGTCGCCGAACTTTTCAGTGAAGAGCTTCTGCCGGAACTCCTGCCGGAACTGCGGTATTCAGCGTTTTCGCGGGTCGTTGCACGGGAAGAAGAGGCGTTCCGTGTCGAGGCGGAACTGCGTCCGGAAGCTGCCGACGAACGGAAACCTGCACTGCTGCGCCCGGAGGTGTAATTGTTTGCAGACGAACGGCCTCCCTGATTGCGGTTGTACGACCGGTCATGTCCGTAATAATAATTGCCGTAGTGATGATGGTCATGTCCGTAGTAACCGTAGTGGCCGTAATAACCCCATCCGCCGTAATACCAGGGCGAATACCAGCTGTAATACCAGGGGTCGTACCAGCCCCCCCATCCGCCATAGGGATAGCGCCAGTAAGACCAATAGGGGCTATACCATGAACTGTAATACCACGGATCATACCAGCCGTTGCCCGTCGTCACATTCACACTCACATTCGTTTGTCCCTCAGAATAATCCGTATCATATCCGTATGCATAATAGCCTTCACTGAGATACAACTCCACATTATCCGCTCCGGCTATGGTGATTTTACTGGGCGAATGATAACGAATGATTCGTTCCGAATATTCTGCATCCGAATGGCGTCCCGTTTTTTCGGGTTCGTCATCGGCATAAACTTCTATTTCTTCGGCCTCTTCTTCTTCCGGACCGGTATACCTGCGATTATATGCATCCACATCCATTTCGGAGAGGTCCGCTGCTACCGTTTCTGTGCCAGCTTGTACGGTTTCCGTTTCCGTTTTCGCTGCGACCTTTTCACTTTTTTTACTTTTCCCGGAAGAGAAATACACATCGTCGAAGAACTCTTCCTGCGCCATTGCGCTCACTGCAAACGCAAGCATGACCATTAAGGAAGTTAATTTCATTGTTTTCATCTTTGTTTCTCCTTTATCTTTAATAATTAAATACTATGTGTTTCTATAATTTTGTCCATTGGACTCTTTTTTCCTCTCAAAGTTTAATGTCTATCTCTATTTTTTCCACACAAATATACGACATTCCTCTTGAACATTATTCTATTTGCAGAATCTTTAACATCCGTAGTTTTTTGAAATCCTGTTTATTGAACAAGACGCATCATCTCTTGAAAATGCTGCACGGGAAGATTTGAAAAAAACGTTTCGTATCCGGTACGGTTGAATGTTTGGCTGTTCTTCGGGTAAGAAAGATTGTTATGGTTTTGCAGTATGGTTTTGCATATTGAAAAGCGATGTATCATTATGCGATTCAAATGAGAAGTAAAAACCTTTTTTAGCTGACAAAAATTTCCCTGCAAACAATTGCCGATTGGCAATTCCTTCGTATATTTGCACCGCACGGGAGAATCACCCGATAATAAGGGAGATAGATATCAATAATTTTTTATATAGATGTGATTATGCAAACAATTGACAATTTTAATTTTGCCGGGAAAAAGGCATTTGTCAGAGTGGACTTCAACGTGCCGCTTGACGAGCATTTCAACGTTACGGACGATACGCGGATACGCGCGGGAATCCCGACGCTCAAAAAAATTCTTTCCGACGGCGGAAGCGTTATCATCGCTTCGCATCTGGGACGTCCCAAGGGTGTGACCGAAAAGTATTCACTGAAACATATCCTGGCAAATGTCTCCAAACTGCTGGGAGTTGACCTGCGGTTTGCCGACGACTGCGCCGGCCGGGAAGCGAAAGAGAAGGCGGCAGCGTTGAAGCCGGGCGAAGCTTTGTTGCTCGAAAACCTGCGTTTCTATGCCGAAGAAGAAGGTAAACCGCGGGGATTGGCCGACGACGCTTCCGAAGAAGAAAAGAGCGCCGCTAAAAAAGCCGTCAAGGAAAGCCAGAAAGCGTTTACCAAAACACTGGCTTCTTATGCTGACGTTTACGTAAACGACGCTTTCGGCACTGCTCACCGCGCACACGCATCAACTGCGCTGATTGCCGATTACTTCGATGCCGACCACAAGATGTTCGGTTACCTGTTGGAGAAGGAAATCAATGCCGTGGGGAAAGTGCTGAGCGACATTAACCGTCCGTTTACGGCCATCATGGGCGGCTCGAAAGTGTCTTCCAAAATCGACATCATCGAAAATCTGCTCGACAAGGTGGATAACCTTATCATTACCGGCGGAATGACGTATACGTTTACGAAAGCAGCAGGCGGCAAGATTGGTAACTCGATTTGCGAAGACGACAAGTTAGACTTGGCGAATGGACTGGTACGCAAAGCACAGGAAAAAGGCGTCAACCTCGTCCTGGCCGTTGATGCCAAAATCGCCGACAGTTTCAGCAACGATGCCAAAACCGACTACACCGACGTGAATCAAATACCCGACGGATGGGAAGGCCTGGACATCGGCCCGAAGACGGAAGCGCTGTATGCCGAAGTGATTCAATCTTCGAAGACCATCCTCTGGAACGGGCCGACAGGTGTGTTTGAATTTGAAAACTTTACGCACGGCTCCCGTTCCGTAGGCGAAGCCATCGTCGAAGCTACGAAAAAGGGTGCATTCTCGCTGGTAGGCGGTGGCGATTCGGTAGCCTGCGTTAACAAGTTCGGACTGGCGGACGGCGTATCCTACGTATCGACCGGCGGCGGCGCCCTGCTCGAAGCCATTGAAGGTAAGACCCTGCCGGGAATTAAAGCGATACGCGGATTTTAATAATGGATACAAGATAAGGATTGATAGAATGCCCGGAATGGGAATCGCTCTTTATTCAGCCCATTCCGGCGCTTTCCGGGCAGACTCCGGTCTGCCCTCTTTTTGGGTTTTTTGAAACAGCAAATCATTATGGAACGAGTATTAGTTACCGGAGGCGCCGGTTTTATCGGTTCGCATTTGTGCGAGCGACTGATTAAGGAAGGATGCGACGTCATTTGTTTAGATAACTATTTCACAGGCAGCAAGGATAACATTCGCCACCTGCTGGGCAATGATCGCTTCGAATTAGTCAGGCATGACGTCACAACGCCCTACTATGCCGAAGTGGACAAAGTCTACAACCTGGCCTGTCCCGCCTCTCCGGTACATTACCAGTACAACCCCATCAAAACCATCAAAACGTCCTTTTACGGCGCACTGAACATGCTGGGGTTAGCCAAGCGGGTGAAGGCGAAAATTCTGCAAGCCTCCACCAGCGAAGTCTATGGTGACCCCGACATCCATCCGCAAGTCGAAGCCTACTGGGGACACGTCAACCCCGTCGGGGCGCGTTCTTGCTACGACGAAGGCAAACGGGCTGCCGAAACGCTTTTCATGGATTATCATCGCCAGCACAACCTGCGCATCAAAATCGTACGAATATTCAATACCTATGGCCCGCGCATGAATCCGAACGACGGGCGCGTCGTCTCCAATTTCATCGTACAGGCGTTGACCGACAAGGACCTTACGATTTACGGCGACGGGAGTCAAACCCGGAGTTTCCAGTACATCGACGATTTGGTTGAAGGATTGATACGAATGATGAAAACGGGCGACGACTTTACCGGGCCGGTGAATATCGGTAATCCGGGCGAGTTCTCCATGCTTCAGCTGGCTCACGAAGTCATCAGGCTGACCGGTTCCAAATCTGCCATCGTTTTCAAGCCGTTGCCCAGCGACGACCCGAAACAACGGAGACCGGATATTTCCCTGGCCTTTGAAAAATTAGATGGCTGGCAACCGACGGTCAAGCTGGAGGATGGCTTGATAAAAACCATCACCTATTTCGACCAAATCCTGTAAAACCAGGCCGAACGTTTAAGAATTAAATTCTACGGCGTTGAATCTTCCCGATCTATTGGCGGTTTACGCGGCGCATCCGCATATAAATGCCGTTTCATCCCTGCTGGACGAAGGCAAAAGCAGAAACCTGCTGTTGAAAGGACTGAACGGTTCGGGCGGGGCGATGACCATCGCTTCGCTTTTCCGGAAACGGAGGGAAACATGCCTGTGTATTCTCAACGATCTCGAAGAAGCAGGCTATTTCTATAACGACCTCTCCCAGCTCTCCGGCAGGCAGGCGTTTTTCTTCCCGTCCGCCTGGCACCGGCACATCAAGTACGGCCATATCGATCCGGCCAATGAAATCCTGCGGACGGAGACGCTCGGTGCATTGCAGCATGTGCAACCGGGAACGCTTATCGTTACCTACCCCGATGCGCTGGCCGAGAAGGTGCTCTCGAAGGAAGACCTTCAAGCAAAGACGCTGAAGATCGGTGTCGGTGAAAAAGTAGACGTCCCGTTTATTTCCGAAGTATTCGAGTCACTGGGATTCGAACAGACGGATTACGTCTACGAACCCGGCCAATATGCCATGCGCGGAAGTATCATCGACGTGTTTTCTTTCTCCAATGAATATCCGTACCGGATTGATTTTTTTGGAAACGAAGTGGAAACTATTCGTTCTTTCGATGTGGAAACGCAGTTGTCCAGGGAAAAACTCCAGTCGGTGGCCGTCGTGTCCGAAATCAGCCGGAGCGGGGAAGCCCGGATTGCACTGTTCGACTTGCTGCCGGAAGACACATGCATCGTCACGCAAGACCTTGCCTGGTGTGTGGAGCGGGTAGGCAGCCTGTGGGAGGAAGAACCCGTACAGGGCAATGAAGCGTCTTTCCCGTCTAACGAGGCCATGCGGAAGCTGCTCGTGACGAAGGAGGACTTTCTGCGTTCGGCACAGTCCTTCCGCCGGATGCAAATCGGACACAAGGACGGCCATGTGCCGGATGCAACCATCTCTTTCGATACCGAACCGCAGCCTCTTTACCAAAAGAATTTCGACTTGGTCAGCGAGTCCTTCCGCCGCTATCTTTCGGATGGATACACGCTCTATCTGCTCAGCGACAACGACAAACAAGCCGAGCGTGTCCGTGCCATTTTTCAAGACCGCGGCGATCCGATTGCTTTCACGGCCGTCCACAAGACGATACACAGCGGTTTCGTCGACCATACACTTAAGCTCTGCGCCTTCACCGACCATCAGATTTTCGGTCGATACCACAAATACAATCTGAAGAGCGACAAGGCGCGTAGCGGGAAAATCATGCTGTCGCTCAAGGAACTGAACCAGTTTACGCAGGGCGACTACGTCGTACACATTGATCACGGCGTCGGGCAGTTTGGCGGACTGGTACGCACCAAAGTGAACGGCAAGCTCCAGGAAGTCGTCAAACTGATTTATCGGAACAGCGACATCCTCTTCGTCAGCATTCATTCCCTGCACAAGCTCTCAAAATACAAGGGCAAAGACGGCGAACCGCCCGTACTCAACCAACTGGGCAGCGGCGCCTGGGAACGCATGAAGAACCGCGCCAAGAAGAAAGTCAAGGACATCGCCCGCGACCTGATCCGCCTCTACGCCCAGCGGCGGCACGAGAAAGGATTCGCTTTCAGTCCGGACAGTTTCATGCAGGACGAACTGGAAGCCAGCTTCATCTATGAAGATACGCCCGACCAGGTCAAGGCGATGGTCGACGTCAAGGCCGACATGGAAAGCGACCGTCCGATGGATCGGCTGATCTGCGGCGACGTGGGATTCGGCAAGACGGAAATCGCCATCCGGGCAGCCTTCAAGGCCGTCGCGGACAACAAGCAGGTCGCCATCCTGGTGCCCACGACCGTGCTTGCCTATCAGCATTTCCAGACCTTTTCGGAACGCTTGAAAGACTTCCCCTGTACCATCGACTACATCAGCCGGGCACGCTCGACGCGTGACATTCAACACATCCTGCTGCGCCTGCGCAATGGCGAACTGGACATCCTGATCGGCACGCATCGCCTGGCAAGTAAGGACGTTGTTTTCAAAGACCTCGGACTGCTGATCATTGACGAGGAACAGAAATTCGGCGTGGCGGTCAAGGAAAAGCTGCGCCGGCTGAAAACGGACGTGGACACACTCACCATGACCGCCACCCCCATTCCGCGCACGCTCCAATTCTCGCTCATGGGTGCGCGTGACTTGAGCAACATCCATACGCCGCCGCCCAACCGTTATCCGATTCAGACGGAAGTGCAACGCTTTCACCCGGACATCATTCGCGAAGCCATTGAATTTGAAATGAGTCGCAACGGACAGGTGTTCTTCATCAACAACCGTATTCGCAACATCCGGGAGATAGAGCAATTGATCCGGCGCGAAGTGCCCGACGCCCGCATCGCCGTCGGACACGGACAGATGGAACCCGACAAGCTGGAGAAAATCATCCTCGACTTCCTCAACTGCGAATACGACGTATTGGTCTCGACCGTAATCGTCGAAAACGGGCTGGACATCCCGAATGCCAACACGATCATCATCAACGATGCACATCACTTCGGCCTCTCGGAACTGCACCAGTTGCGCGGGCGCGTCGGCCGCAGCAACCGCAAAGCCTTCTGTTACCTGCTCTCCCCTCCCCTCTCCTCGCTGACGCCCGAATCGCGCCGTCGCCTGCAGGCCATCGAAAATTTCGCCGAACTGGGCAGCGGCATCCACATCGCCATGCAGGATCTCGACATCCGCGGAGCCGGCAACATCCTCGGCGCCGAACAGAGCGGATTCATCACCGATCTGGGCTACGAGACCTACCTGAAAATCCTCGAAGAAGCGGTCGACGAACTGAAAACCGGTGAGCTTGCCGAGCTTTTCGTACCGGACAGCCACACGGTGCCGGACGGCGGCGAGGTCTATGTGCGGGAGACCTTCGTCGAAAGCGACCTGGCCTTGATGTTTGCGCCGGCCTATATCCCGAACGACTCCGAGCGTATCGGCATCTACCGCGAATTGAACGCCATCGGCGACGAAACGGGATTGACGGCTTTCGTCAGCCGCCTGAAAGACCGTTTCGGAACCATCCCCACCGAAGGCGAAGAACTGATTCGCGTCGTCCGGCTGCGCTGGCTGGCACGGAAACTGGGTGTCGAAAAAGTCGTCTTGAAGAAGGAAATGATGGCAATGTACCTGCCCTCCGATCCGGAAAGCCTGTATTACCAGAGTCACGCCTTCGGCAAAATCATCGCTTACATCCAGCGATATCCCCGCATCTGCGACCTCCGCGAACAGGGCAACAAACGCAGCATCATCATTGGACGCATTACCAGCGTCGCCGCCGCCTGCCACTGCCTCGAAACCATCGACG
>JAITAY010000363.1 GCA_031283915.1 Tannerella sp. | reverse complement strand
ATTTGAATATATTTTATTTTCTTGTTGTTATTTTGTCAGTTCACGCGGCGTAATCCCCATCTGTTGCTTGAATACTATCGAAAAGTATTGCGGAGATTTGAAACCGCAGGCAAAACAGACTTCCTTGACGGACATTTCCGTGTTGCGCAGCAACTCGATAGCTTTGTTCAGCCGTATCTGATTCAGGAAATCGACCGGCGAGAGATTCAGATGCCGGGCAAACAGCTTGCGGAGGTATCGCTCGCCGATTCCTGCCCAGCCGGCCACATCGGCAATAGAAATATCCTCCCGATAATTTGCCCTGATATGCGCAATCGCTTTTTTGATAAATTCATTCGAACATATCGGCAGCCAGGTTTCATCCATGTGCCGATAGATAAGAATGAGTAATTCGGCATAATACATGATTACCAGATAGTGATAATATTTGTTTTTGTCGTCCAGTTCATTCACAATCCGCTGTACGGCCCGCATGATCCGCACGTTGTTTACAATCTTTATCAGCCGGTTTTTCTCCGAAAAGACCGTCACCGCCGTCAGCTTCGTCAACGCGCCCTGCTCCTCCAAATCAAAACGGGAAAAAATGTCCGGCAGAAATTCCAGTTGCATAAGCGTAGCGCCTTTCGGTCCGGCCTCGAAGAAGTGCTGTTCGTTCGAAAGGATAATCATAATCTCGTTTTCCTTGAATCCGACGCTTTCATCTTCCAGCCGGATGATGCAGCTTCCCTTTTTCACGTAGTTGATTTCAATCCGTTCATGCCGGTGAGGCCCGAAGGTCTCAAACGGACGGAATGATTTGAAACGAAACACGTCCGCCAGCCGTTTGGACTTTATGCTTTCGGTGATCCTGTCCAGAAGATTCCACAGGGACTGTTCCGATGAGGGGTCATTGTGTTTCATTTACAAGTTCTTCTATTGTTCCGATAAATTGTTGATAACATTTTTATAGAAAGGAGTAATGCTTCGTTTATTCCAATCATTTTCCGTATATATTTTTACACCGACTGAACTTGTCAGGCGCGCCGGGTCCGGCAGTGATCAGGCCGGTATTGAATCCGTTGCCATCTTCCACAATATACCCGTGTTCTTTCTGACAGGCGCGAATGCCGGCCAGCAGGTCGGGACGGATCAGAGTAGCACCCTGCTGCATGATACGGTCGATGATCTGTTCATCACTGTACGAACTAATGTTCGTCGGAATTGCGATCTGATCCCAACGATCAGATCGCAAATGGTTGTAAATCAAAAAATAGCACATAATATATATGTATTATAATTGGTATTTCGTTTCATTGTATTTATTTTCCAAAGCCGACCGTCCATTCGACGGTTCCGCCCTTTTCACTTTTCAAAACCAGTGCAAGCAAACCGTCCTTTTCTACAATCAATTCCTGCCCTTTTTCCTATTGCAAACAGAGCGTCAGCCGTCCGTAGCAGGGCGAGGGATCGAGGTTCTTGCTATAGTTTCCCCACTTGATTTCCGGGTAGTCCCAGCGGTTGTTGACGTAGAGCACAAGCTGTTCCTGCGGCGTTTTGTTGACGCGGCAGGCGACGGACGCATCCTGCGAACGGACAGAGACAACGCCTTTTCCCGTCTCCGTGGCAAGGGTATACAGGAGACAATGCTCTTTCATGCCTTTGGCCTGCTGCGTCAGCGGACGGAGGCAATCGGCGCCGGCGTCTCCGAGGTAATAATAGTTGCGAGTGTCGAGGTGCCAGGGTTGATCGGGTCGCTCGCCATAAGCCGGCTGCCGGCTGTCGTAGAGGTCGGCCTCGCCATTGTGACCGGCAAAGCTGTCGTCGGGATAACAGCTCCAGTAGCCTTTGCGCTGCCAGCTCAGCCGGCGAATGGACTGTGGCAGATGAAATTTCAGTCCGGCCTCGCGTAACCGTCCGGATGGCTCGCCGGTGGCGACATAGTCTGCCTGCAGACCTCCGTCGGAGAATATCAGTATTCGCATGTCCGCTTTCACCTCGCCATACGTGCCCGACAGGGTGATTTCTATCTGTTCGCCGGCCTGCTTCCACGCGAACGCTGTTTTCTTCCACACCGTTTCCGGGATCGGTTTTTGGTCGACATCCAGGTTCAGGAACGGCCCCCGCTCAATCACCGTTTCGCCGTTCGACACGGCATTAGCAATCAGTCCGGTTGCCTTGTTGAAAGGTATTTCAAAGTCCCGGCCCCGGATGATGACGGATTCGCCGGTCTCTTCCACCTGCAACGGCGCAAAGATCAGCGGTCGGGGGAAAATTCGTTTCTTCGTTTCGCCCAGCACGACTGCATGCCTGTCAATCAACTCCGGCGCATGGCGAGGGCCGTAAAATTCGATAAACAGCGTATCGCCCTCCCGCCAGTCTGCGGCCGGAATCGTCAGCAAACCTTTTTGATGCGGAGCGACGGAAATCTGTTCTGCCGTTTTTTCAATTCCCCTGTGAATGCAGGACGCAACAACTTCATTCAGATTCGTATGGTCAAAACGATTGTGTACGGGCAAGAGGAGCGGCTCGCCGGGCGTGAAGTCCGTCAGGCGGCAGGTCAGCAGCCGGACGGGCGAGTAAGCTTTTTTTGTAGACCAAAACTCCGGCTTTTTCCGTCGCCAGACGTCGATAATCCCCCATTCTCCGTATCCAACGCAATTGCCCGAATACTCCTCGCCACTTCGCTTGGCATCGGTTTTCCACCAGGGGGCGCCGGCTTTCGGCTCGGGCAGCATGAAGATTTCATCAATATATCCCCAGATGGCGCCGCCCAAACCGCCCTGGACATCAAAGATATTTGTCCACATCCGGTCTAACGACTCGCCCCAAAATTCACGGATATTCGGGTCGTCGCGCAGAGTGGCGTACGTATAGCAGGGTACATGCGCCCATTCGTCGAACAGCGCCGGAATGTCGTGATGCCGAAATCCGAGCGTCAGCACGTCGTTCTGCAGCAGATCGCCTTCCGTGTCGGGATAGTGCATGCTCAGGATATCGTAGAGTTTCTCGCCTTCCTTCTGCAGTCCCGGATAGCTGAAGATAGTCGGTCGCATCGTGTCGGCCGTTGCCACCCAATCCTTGCACAGACGGAAATTCCGGCCATACTCGCTCTCGTTGCCCAGCGACCAGAACAG